>NZ_JBFUKF010000258.1:0-7178 GCF_056400985.1 Mucilaginibacter sp. P4_G9
AATAAATGTTTCCTGGGCATATAATTGTTTAGAAAACAGGGTGATAGTTAATAAAAAGCAAAAAACTTTTATAGGTTTATTCATTATTTATACTTTTTCTTTTTGAAAGAGAGCTGGCACAGTTCCAACAATAATCCGTAAATCTAACCAAATAGAGTACTTTTGAGCATAAAAGTTATCCAGTTTTTTTCTTTCCCTTTCAGACATATCTTCTTTTCCCCGTTTGCTTATCTGCCATAACCCGGTTAAACCGGCAGGGCCCAGGAACCTCATCGACCATTCGTTTGAGGTTAACATTTCAGCCTCGTAAACCGGTAGTGGCCTGTTGCCAACTACAGACATATCGCCGACTAATATGTTAAAAAGTTGCGGCAGTTCATCCAGGCTCGAATTACGTAAAAAGTTGCCAAGTTTTGTTATACGCGGATCGTTTTTGATTTTTACAAATGCTGCCTTATTGGCTCCGCCCCCGGTTGCGTATTGATTGTTCTCTGTTGACAATTGAGCTAACAATTGATCTGCATCGGTTCGCATCGATCTGAATTTATAAAAATCAAACACTTTATAACCTGTACCAACCCGCTTACTTTTATAAAGTACCGGCCCCTTTGAATCAAGCTTTATAGCTATAGCGATAAGCAGGTAAAGCGGCGACAGGAAAAATAACATTGCCCCCGAGATGCCAAGGTCAATAATGCGCTTTCCAAAAGGCATTTTGTAAGTTGTATCAACCTCTTTTGAAAGTTCAAGCAGCTTTGGTTTTATCAGCTTAAAGGTTACCAGGAAGTTTAGCCTTTCGCGCAGGTCATCGATAGCAAAAGGCTGGCTATAAAAATCATGTACCTTAAGTTGAATAGCCCTTTTTTTAAGTGTTTTGTCGTTTTGAGTGGATAACAAAACGATAATTGATCCATTAAGTAAAAAGCTCTTTTTAATTTCTTCAACAAGTGCAAAGCATTTTCCATTTGCATCTACCTCCATCAGGATAATGTCTGGTACGGTTAAAATAGACTGCTCTTTAAGGTAATTGTCAAGCTCGGCGAGGGAATCGTTAAGATGGATATTAAAATTGCTAAGGCCGGTTAATATCAGGTTTTTAAAGTCCACTCCGGCATAAGCAATCTTGATGTGCGAACCTGAGTTTTCGTTCCAATCAGACGTTTTGTGCTTCATAAACTTGTAAGAGTTTGTTAATTGCCGATTTTAGCTCAGTAGGTTTAAATGGTTTGTACATGTGGCCGTCTATTTTGAAAGGCATTTTGCTTACCTGCTCATCCAGATCGTGGGCCGCGGATAGCAATAAAACCGGAATATCGCGATAAAACCCACTTATTTTAACATTTTTAGCAAATGATTGGCCATCAAAATAAGGCATTTCAAGATCAGAAAGGATCAGATCGGGCATGTTGCCATCTTCTAACCAACCAAATGCATCAATGCCGTTGTTTTTAACCACAACATCATAGTCTTTTGAAAGAATAAAATTAAGTAATTTCAATATGCTTAAATCGTCATCTACAATTAGTAAGGTTCTCTTCATATTGCTGGTTTGGCGTAATCTGGATTAAAAGGTAATTAAAAACACGTAAAGTAACGATTTAATAAGTAGATTAGGTTTTGAACACCTTGCAAATAAATTATACTTTTAAAGTATCAGGTGTACGTTAAAATAATACTAAGAGTTTGTTTTTTTACAAATATTCGTAAAATACTTAACTTTAATATTGATAAATGCAAGTAAACATTTATCGTACCGAAAATACGCATAAAAAGTGTATAATAAATTGCATTTAATAGTTTTTTTGCAAACTAACCTTACTTATCAATGGTAAAGTAAAAAAAAGGTTCTAACATCCATTGTTTGATTGTGATAGATCCATTTAAGGTAAGCCTGTGACCCTGGGGATTTATCGGGCTATTATTTTAAAGGCAGATGGGGTGTCCTTTAAAGGGAGAGTAAAAGCCAAATGGAAGATGGAGGCCATATTTATATCACCTACAGTAATTTTATAAAACGGTATACGTAAAAGCCCTTAAGTAGAATCTACCTAAGGGCTTTTGCTATTATAACAAAAGCTCGGCTAACCCTTTTGTTCAATAACAGATAATATATTCCCTGCCGGATCATTAAACCACGCGATAACGGGCCCACCCGCAGTGAAGATTCCTTTCTCGTTGGTTTTAAAGTTTTCTTCGTTGTAAACAATGAACTTAACACCACGTTTGGTAAGTTCATCAACCGCCGCCTCCACATCCTGAACCGGGAAGTTGAGGATTGTAAAGGTTGCAGGCACATGATTGGGTTTGGGATAGATAATGATATTATTACCACCAGAAATTTTGAGATGTAAAATGCCCGGCATTTCAGTGTCATCTTCAACCTCAAGTTCTAATGTGTGGCCATAAAACTCTTTGGCTTTTGGTATATCATTTACCGAAAAACCGCTGAATGCTTTGCTGTCTTTTAACATGGTAGCCTCCTTTTAATTATTAAAAATTACCAGAGTTGGTTTTTGTTTTAAATAATTGGTATTATTCCGTCAGCACCTCTGCGTGGTAACCGAAATCTCTCAGGAACATTATCAACGCTTTGGACCTGATTGTGCCATTGTTACACTGCACACGCAATATGTTATCGCAATCATCCAGGTCGAAATTGGCGTTGTAGCCCGAGAACGTTTTATGGATGTGTTGCAATAAAACTTTGGCGTATTTACGCTTGTTTACATTGGTTTTAAAAACTTCTACCGTCATAACAGTTCATTTTTTAATCCGTGTACAGCTTGTTTATTTCCAGGTGAACAATGGCGCGTATTTATCACGCTGTGTATATGCCAGGAATAGAATGCCAATTAATAACGCTATTACAATAGGTAATTGCGCCGGTCCTAAAAACGCATGATAAAAAACAATATTTACCATAATAGGAAACAGCACTATTAAAGCCAGCGCAACACATCTGCCTATAAGCAGTAATATAGAGCAAACCAGCTCCAGCGCCTTAATCAGCGGCATTAAATAAACGGCGGCCATTAAGCCTTCATTAAAAGTTTTAGCATCGCCTGTCATCACCGGCGCAGGGTAAAGTTTTAAAAAATATGCTGCTGATGCCCACAGGAACATCAGGCCAACAAGGGTACGAACAATGATTACAGCGATTTTCATGATTTTAAGGTTTAATTTTTATTTATCCGGCTAGTTTAAGCTGATCAAATTTTTTCCAAAAAATATAAGTGATCACCAAATACACCAGGAATACAACCGGAAAAAGTAACTCGATGCCATCGCCCGCAAAGGCCCTTGATGCAAAAGCACCGATAAAGGTAAATGTTAAGCCTGCAAATGCCCACTCTTTGATGGTTTTATATTTGGTTTGAATAATAGCCACAGCCCCTAAAAGCTTGGCTATGCCAAAAATAACCATGCTGTAAATAGGGTATCCCAGGTGCCGCATAACCTCCACGCCATCTTTCTGCCGGGTAATGCCCCCTATGCCATCCATTATCATAAACAGCACAAGCAAAACAGTCAATATCCAATAAGTGATCTTAATTGTTTTGGTACCCATGATTGTAAAATTTACTGCGGGCGGTTAGGTGAATAGCTTACCATCCATGAGATACCGAACTTATCAGAAAACCACCCGAAAAAGTCGCCCCATGATGCTGGTGCAAGTGGTACCATTACATGGCCCCCGGCAGATAGCGCATTGAACAGCGTGTTTGCTTCTTCTTCGCTTTCTGTAGTTAAAGAAAGTTGGAAATTGTTGCCTGGCTTGTACCCCATACCCATTTGGCCAACAGCATCTGTGGCCATCAATATATTGCCTTTACCAATTGGCAGGGCTATATGCATCAGTTTTTCTTTGTCTTCTTCGGCTATACCCCCAGCCTCCTGGGAGTCTTTAAAACGCATTACAGTTAAAAAATCGCCGCCAAAAACCGATTTGTAAAAATTGAAAGCTTCCTCGGTATTACCAGGGAAATTTAAATACGGATTAATTGTTACCATTTTAATTGAAGTTTAGTTGATAATTTGGTTATTGTTTACAGAAGTAAATTTACGTTGATTAAAGATAACCAAAGCGGGCAGAATACGACAATTATGGGGTTGAATTATGACAGAAACTATCGTGTGGATATAAATCTGTACAGATAGGGGGCTTTATGTGCACCGCCGGTCCATTTTTTGGCGGTACGCTCCAATATTCCCAGGCTCAGTATCTTACGCTGAAAGGCCGCCCGGATAAGTTTCTTATTTAAAATGGTTTCATAAAGGCTTTGCAGATCGCCCATGGTAAAGTCGTCGGTTAATAAATTAAAGCCGATAAGTTTTTGATCAAGGTTGGCCTGCAAGGTTTCCAAAGCTTTTTGAATAATGAGTTTATGATCCTGCATCAGGTCGGGCAAATTATCCAACCCAAACCAGTCGCAACTATCTGATATACTATCGGGAGTAGGGATAGCCTTTGTAAAATCAACCAGGGCATAATAGCCAACAGATATAAAGCGTTTCAGCAGCCAATGATCATCGGGCGGAGCAACACCCCTTGTTGCTGTCATGATGGCCTTTAGCGGTGCGGTATCATGCCGGCTTTTATCGCCAAAAACATAAAACTGATCCAAAAAGATATTGGTTAGGCCGGTACGATCAAACAAAACCCGGCGGGCAGCTTCGTTTACATCCTCGGTATCGCGTATGAAACCACCGGGCAACGCAAACAGACCCGTGTTTTTATAGGTGAGCAGCAATACTTTTAACTGTTTATCATGAAAGCCAAAAATAACGGTATCAGTAGCCAACCCAGGCAAATAACCATCTCCGCCGGCATTAATTTCCTGTTTCCTGGATTCGTTACTCATGCTTTATAAATAAAAATTATAGCAAGTAACAAAAAAAAATTGTTACCCGGATAAAATTAATTTATTATTGTAACAAAATGATACAATAGATATCTTATCTTCGTGTTAAACCAACTAAACTAATTATAGCCATATGATAAAACCATTTTTAGCAGTATTGATGCTGGTGCAAATTGCTACCGTAGAAGTAATTGCACAAACAAACCAGGTAACCGTTGAAAACGGGAAACTGGAAGGCGTAAAAGAGGCAGGTTCGCCGGTAACTATCTTTAAGGGGATTCCTTTTGCCCAGCCACCTGTTGGCGATCTGCGGTGGAAAGAGCCACAGCCGGCAAAAAACTGGGATGGCGTACGCAAGGCCGATCATTTTGGAAACAAGCCGATGCAACGGCCAATTTTTGGCGATATGGGATTCCGCTCAGCCGGTATGAGCGAAGATTGCCTGTACCTGAACGTGTGGACCCCCGCAAAAACCATGAAGGAAAAATTACCCGTACTGGTATATTTTTACGGGGGAGGTCTTGCCGCAGGCGATGGCTCTGAACCACGTTATGATGGTGAAAGCATGGCAAAAAAGGGTATTGTTGTACTTACCGTGAATTACAGGCTGGGCGTGTTCGGCTTTTTTTCTCACCCCGATTTAACCAAAGAATCGCCTAATCATTCATCGGGTAACTATGGCTACCTTGATCAAAATGCGGCCTTACTATGGGTTCAAAAAAACGTGGCTAAATTTGGTGGCGATCCTAAACATGTAACTATAGCAGGTGAGTCTGCCGGTTCAATATCTGTATCGGTGCAGATGGCATCGCCATTGTCAAAAGACCTCATCATTGGCGCAATAGGCGAGAGTGGCGCGGGTATAAAACCAACGTTAAACTCAATACCACTGGCCGATGCCGAAAAAAACGGAGTAACGTTTGCCACCCATGTAAAAGCCGGTTCACTGGCCGAACTAAGGGCAATACCTGCGGCTGACCTGCTGGATGCTGTATTTAAACCAGGCTCAACGCCAATGTCGCCTACTATTGATGGCTATTTATTGCCAAAATCTTTACCTGCAATTTTTGAAGCCGGCGAACAAGCTAAAATACCAATCCTGGTAGGATGGAACTCGGCCGAGGTACCATACCAGTTTTTAATGCGCGCCGATGCACCAACATTGGAGAACTATAAAAAAACACTCGCTACTATATATGGTGATAAGGCCGATGAGGCGATGAAATTATACCCTGCATCAACAGATGAGGAAGTTATTAAATCGGCTACAGCCTTATCAAGCGATAGGTTTATAGTGTACAGCACCTGGAAATGGGCCGATCTGCAAATTCAAACTGGTGGTAAACCTGTTTATCGTTATTGCTTTTCGCGCATCCGCCCGTCTATGACTGCGCAAATGGGTAATGCCACAGCGGGTCTTGCAGGAGGAGTTGTTAAAGGAGATGCCGCTAAACCTGCGCCAAAAGCACCTGCAGCGGTAGGTGCTTCACATGCTTCAGAAATTGAGTATGCCATGGGTAACCTGGCCAGTAATAAAGTTTATGCATGGACACCTGATGACTATAAAGTATCAGAAACCATGGAAAATTACTTTGCCAACTTTATAAAAACCGGCAATCCCAATGGATCAGGCTTGCCAAAATGGGACGCCAACACAGATAAAAGTCCGGTTAAGTTTATGGATATCGATGTAAAAAGCGAACAAAAAACTGAAAATGACAGGGCACGGTATGTGTTTCTGGATAAGGAGTATATGAAATAAAAGTTTTTTTACAGGGGGTGATTATCCCGGTCGCTGTGGGGGCGCCGGGATTTTTTTTTGCTATTACCTTTTTGTGAATGCAATTTTAACACCCATCAGCACAAAAACTATAGCTGAGAATTTATTTAGCCAAACGCCAAATAAAGGCCGTTGTTTTAACCGGACTGAAAGGGAACCTGCAAAAAATGTTAATATCATAAACCATACTAAACTCATCAGTCCGTAAGTAACCCCAAGTAATATAAAAGGCAATGCATTATGGATGTGGGCGGGCTGTATAAACTGCGGAAAGAAAGCCAGGAAGAAGATTGCCACCTTGGGATTGAGTGCATTGGTAAGCACCGCAGATAAATAAGTTTTCCTTACAGACTCTATTATAGCAGGCATATCTTTTTTTAAAACTGTATCCCTTGAAAAGAATTTGCTAATGCCAAGACATACTAAATAAGCGGCGCCGGCATATTTAACAAAACTAAATGCCATTGCCGATTGAGAAAGGATCAGCGATAATCCAAAAGCTGCCAGGGTAGTATGTACAAGCACACCTGTAGTAA
>NZ_JBFUKF010000259.1:0-9430 GCF_056400985.1 Mucilaginibacter sp. P4_G9
ATATGCTGATGTCTTCAATTTCGGCTTTGGTAAGGGATGCCAGATTCTTTTCGACGGGCAGCTTATCGCTTAGTGCTTCAGCAAATTTGCGGGTGTATAAGCCGGCAAGGTAGGCCAGCAGCATTTTTTTACCGTTTGTTTCCTTTTCCTGCTGAATCAGGTCGGCAATGTTTTGATTGGGGAGCAGGTCGATATAAATATACTCTCCTGGTTTCCAGTAGGAGGAGATCTGCAGGATAGCGGGACCGCTTAAGCCCCAATGCGTAAACAGGATGTTTTCTTCAAAGCTGATCCTGTCATTCCAAACCCGGCAAAAAATACTGTTGCCCGATAATTGCTCATACCATGGCTGGTCTTTACCCGTAATGGTTAGCGGCACAAGTGCAGGAGCGGTATCTTCAATTTTTAGGTCGAACTGTCGGGCGGTGCGTAGCCCAAAATCGGTAGCACCCATTTTGGGGATGGGTAGGCCACCGGCTGCAATTACAACATTTGGCGCACTTATATACTCCTGCCGGCCATTAATTTCTGCACGGACGGTAAAACCATCGTCAGTTTTTTCAATTATTTTTACGTCGGCATTGCACCATATTTCCTGGCTAAGGTCGGCACAAAGGCTGGTAAAAATCTGTACCACATCTTTAGCATTGTCGCTTACCGGGAAAAGCTGGCCCAGCGTTTTTTCTTTGCCTTCGATGCCGTAAGTTTCAAAAAAGCTGATGGTATCATCCACCGTCCATTGCGAAAAGGCTGATTTACAGAAGTGTGGATTTTGCGAGATAAACTGCTGATCGGTTGCATACAGGTTGGTATAATTGCACCTGCCRCCGCCGCTGATAAGGATCTTAGCGCCCACACGATCCTTCTTTTCGAGGAGAAGTGTGCGCTTGCCTAAAAAGCCTGCTTGTACAGCGCACATGAGTCCGCACGCTCCGCCGCCAATTATTATTGCATCAAAATCTGTTTGTTTTGTTAAATTTGTAGTCATGACCGAGGTTTCGCAAATATCAGAATTTGGAAAGATACTCATCTTTCTTATCACCGGAATAATTATGGTGTGCGTGATATTTTTTTTTAACAGGTTATTGGCCCCCGATAACCCCAATTATGAGAAGCTAACTTCCTATGAATGTGGCGAAGAGCCTACCGGAAATGCCTGGCTACCCTTTAATTCGCGTTTTTATGTAATAGCGCTGATATTTTTATTGTTTGATGTGGAAATGGTATTTGTTTTTCCCTGGGCTACCGTATTTGGTAATCATGAACTGATAGCGAAGGATGCCCGCTGGGGGTGGTTTTCTTTAGCCGAAATGTTTATTTTTTTAGGCATCCTGATATTAGGCTTAGTTTACGCCTGGGTAAAGGGCGACCTGGAATGGATAAAAGCCAAACCTACGGTGCCAACCACAGATGTGAATATTCCTGCGTCGTTTTATGAAAAACTGAACCTGGAGCAAAGTAAATTCACCGTAAAAGCCTTTAGCATGGGTAATGAGGCTGTTGCCGAAACAGTTGCTGCCGAAACGCCGGCGGAGTTACCGGCGCCAAGGAAACCTATGTTTAAACCCACCTTTAAAAAGCCTGCAAATGAGTAGCGATATAACCAGCGAAGATGGTGGTGTAGTGATCACCAAAATGAATGATTTGCTTAACTGGGCACGTTTATCGTCCCTGTGGCCATTGAGCTTTGGAATAGCCTGCTGCGCCATTGAAATGATGGGCTCTATGGCTTCAACTTATGACCTTGACCGTTTCGGCGTTTTCCCGCGCCCATCAGCCCGCCAGGCCGATGTGATCATCATAGCCGGTACGGTTACCTTTAAAATGGCCGAACGCATTAAACGCCTGTACGAGCAAATGCCCGAACCCAAATACGTTATCTCCATGGGTTCATGCTCCAACTGCGGCGGCCCATACTGGCAGCATGGCTATCATGTGGTAAAGGGGGTTGACAGGGTGATCCCTGTTGATGTGTACGTGCAAGGCTGCCCGCCACGTCCCGAGGCTTTAATAGGGGCTATATTAGAACTGCAGAAAAAGATTGAGGGTGAGCATTTGATAAAGGCGTAAAGAAAATTCACGTATGAAAGTACTTATCGTCCTTCTTTCAACTTTTATCGTATCCGTTATTATTTCTCATTTTTTTGTCGGCGACTGGAATATCATCTTTAGCGGTAACCTGGCCATGATGCTGATGCTATGCTTTTCGTCTCTGGGGCATTTTATGTATACGGATGGTATGGTAATGATGATGCCGGGTTTTGTTCCCTTTAAAAGGTTACTGGTTTATTTTACCGGTATTTTAGAGCCAGCTCTTGGTATTGCCCTATTAGCTATAAAACATATCAACTTTGAAAAGGCGACATATGATGGCAACGGGACAGCTTATTTATGGTTTCGGATTCCTTTACAGTTGTTGTTTATTGGTTGGGTGCTGTATTTTTCAGTAGGATTATAAAGAATAACAACAGCTCCAATTTTCCCATTGTTGACAATATTGCCTAAGCCAGATTTGGTTATGGATCATTAATGTTTTTATCTCCAATATATCTCAAAAGGCAACCTGCAAATATTAATTAGCAGCCCTCCAAATTATGCTGTTTTTCTACAAATTATCCTCTACCTTTAAGCAAACCAACTAATTATGAAAAATATTTTCAAACTTTTTATTGCGTTGATATGCATCAGCAACTATACTACCGCCCAAACCAATCCTAAGCAGGATATTTTTCCCAAAGGTACAACATTCATTAGTAATGTACCTTACGCCAATGATACCCTTAAAAAACACCTGCTGGATATTTATCTGCCACCGGTTGTTAAGAGTAGCTACCCGGTAGTGATTTGGATTCATGGCGGCGCGTGGATGATGAATGATAAATATGCAGATATGGGTTATATGATTCAAACTTTAAAAGGTTTTATCGACAAAGGATACGCGGTTGTATCCATAGATTACCGGCACAGCACAACTGCCCCTTTCCCGGCACAAATACAGGATTGTAACCAGGCGGTGGAGTTTTTATATCAAAACGCATCAAAATATAAAATCGACCGCAATAAATTCGCACTCATAGGCTTCTCGGCGGGCGGACACCTGGCTTCGTTAATGGGCTTATCCAATAACAATAATGTTGCAGGGTTTTATCCGGCAGAAAAAAAGACCAGTTTTAAAATTAAGCTGGTGCTTGATTTTTATGGCCCGTCTGATTTTTTATCCATCAGGGGCAACCAATCACCAGATCCTAAAAGCCCGTTAACTTTATTGCTGGGCGCCCAGGTGTTTGACAGGCCCGACCTGGCCAAAACAGCCAGCCCCGTTACTTATGTAGATAAAAATGATCCGCCATTCCTGATAGTACAGGGTGAAAAAGATGAATCTGTAGATCCTCAGCAATCTATATCACTTAGCTTACACCTGAAACTGGCCGGCGTAAAAAATGAGTTGATCATCGTGCCCAATGCCCCACATTACGGCGTAATGTTTGATGCGGAAGATATCAGGAATAAGGTGTTTTATTACCTGGATGAGTATTTGAAATAGGATCGGGATTGCATCACATTACGCTCTTTTACTATTTACTTTAAAAGTTGTTAGTAATATCACGGTATTCCAGTCATTGACGAAACTCCGGTTATCAGTTCTAATATTTTATTTAACTGCAAAAAATAAGCTGATTGATACCGGGTGCTTTTTATAAAAAGCATAACTTTATAGTATTAAATCTTGTTGTCATGGCTGCAAAAAATATCAAACCAAAGCAAAATGATGCCATACTTACTATTTTATGGCTCGGGCTCCTAACCGGTACGCTTGATGGTATAGCCGCCATCATCTGGAATTATATTACAAGTGGCAGTATTAACGCCGATATTATTTTTAAGTTTATTGCAAGCGCGGTATTTGGTAAAGCGGCATTTAATGGCGGTATCGAAATGGTAGTGGCTGGTATTGTATTCCATTACCTTATCGCTTATTTATTTACTATCGCCTTCTACCTCCTTTATCCGGCTTTTGATAAGCGTTTGGGTAATAAATATTTAATTGCTGTGTGTTATGGCGTTATCGCATGGCTGGTAATGAACCTGGCTGTTGTACCGGCAAGTAAGATCGGTTTTCAGCCCATCAGCGTGCAGGTTGCCATAACCGGGATAATTATCCTGGTAGTTTGCATAGGCCTGCCAATAGCCCTTATTGCAGATAAAAAATATTGGGCCTCTAAAACTTTCACCTGGTAAGTATGCCTGTTAAATTCCCTTCGGTACAATTTCCGGAATTGAATACTAAGCGTTTGCTGTTAAGAGCACTGGTATGTGCGGATGCAGAACAATTGTTAGCCATCCGCAGCAATGATGACATAAACCGCTATATCGGCCGCAGTTCGGTGCAAAGCCCTGAAGCGATAAGCCAGTTTATTGAAGCGCGAATGAAGGATATGGCCAATAAGCAAGGTATTTATTGGGGGATTGAACTTAAAAGTACAGGTAAACTTATAGGAGCAATTTGCTATTGGAACCTTAATTATGAAGCTATAAGCGCCGAAATAGGTTATGAATTATTACCATCAGAACAAGGTAAGGGCCTCATGAAGGAAGCTATTAATAGCGTTTTAGCTTATGGATTCAACAATATGGAGTTGGATGCTATAACAGCATGGCCTTCTCCTGCAAATGTACGATCTGTTCAGCTACTGGAAAGGCATCATTTTAGCTATACTGAAACTATAGGAGGCCAGCTTGTTTACAAAATAAACCGTGTTACGTGGCAAACCATCACCGCCGAATAAAAAAGAGCCCGGCGTTTTACTGTCGGGCTCTTCGGATTTAAAATTTGGACTAATTATCTTTATTGCGGCATTAATACACCATTTAATCCATGTATAACGCCGTTTGATGCCATGGTATCAAACGAAATTACCAGCGCCACATTTCCTTTGGCATCCGCTATCTGTAAATTGCTTTTATCATTCACGGATAGGGTAAGTGTTTCGCCATCTACGGTCTTCATTGTGGTTTTTCCCTTGCCGGCGCTTAGTGCCTTAATAATATCAGCCTTGGTATATTCACCTGCTACCACGTGATATTTTAAAACTTTAGCCAGTTTTGCATGGTCCTTAGTCAGGTCATCCATGGTTGGTTTAGGAACTTTGCTAAAAGCCACGTCATTGGGCGCAAATACAGTAAACGGACCGGGGCCTTTTAAAGTAGGTTCCAGGTCGGCTGTTTTTACAGCTAAAGCCAGCGGAGCAAAATCTGTACTACTACTCAATACGCCAACTACGTCGCTTGTGGCTGCAGAAGGTGCAGCGGGAGCGGTTGCAGGAGCTGCTGCTTTAGTAGTGTCCTGTTGTTGTGTTTGTGCAATTGCATTGTTAGACAAAAAACCAATAGCTAATGAGGCTACGGCAATTAAAACTGACTTTTTCATGTTCATCTTTCTTTTGATTTAGTTCATAATAAAATGTAATGAGTAGCAGTTTTTTTCTATAATATTTCGTTTAAATTATTAATTAGTTGTGTAATGTATATGTTATAACTAATAATTACGAAAAATGTTTTATGAGTAGGCACTAATTTCACGAATTGTATCGAATTACAAGAATAAAAAGACACTAATTGCACTAATGTTTTCGAATTACACGAATATGCATGGCTACGATTATACGAATAGCAATTTACAAGAATTTATACTGACGTGTTGGGGTAAATTCGTGTAAATTGTCTTCCAATTCGTGAAATTAGTGTCTGTTAATTTGTGTTTTTTTTATTGCCCCTGTGCCAGGGTATAGCCAATTTTACCGTCGAATTTCATCAGGAACTCAACAGAACAAACTTTTACTTTTTCAGAAAAGTCTGCCGCGATGTGCAGGAGTTCTTTTTGAGTGATATTACGGTCGGCCTTCTTTTCAAAGCGTACACGATACTCATTTACCAGTTCGGTGTAGATAGACCCGGTTGGCCAAACCTGGGTGCCACGGTTTGAGATCATCACCAGGTCGAAGTTATTGGTAAGTACAGTTTTTGCTATTTCGGCAAGCGCGGTAGGCTGAACTTTAGATTCAACAAAAATGTCGACGCCAACCATTTCTTCTTTGATATTACGGGTAACTGTTAGCTTGTTTTTTAAAGGTTGTACGTGGTCGGCCTTTATTTCAAAATCAGGATTTGAAAACACTCCGCCATTTGCGGGTACCTTACCTAAATTAGCAATAATGGCATCGGTAAAGCTATTGGTATTTGATGCAGGGGTAGCTTTGTCGCCAAAGTCGCCGGTATGTACGCCTTGCTCTAAAGTATATAATAATGCGTTTTCGATATCGGCTGCATTTTTGGAGAAGCCCAGGAAGCGCAGCATCGAAATACCTGATAAAAGTAAAGCAGTGGGGTTGGCTATGCCTTTCCCTGCAATATCTGGTGCGGTACCATGCACCGCCTCAAAAATTGATATATTATCGCCAATATTGGCTGATGGTGCAAAACCCAAACCGCCAATTAAACCGGCACACAAATCGGATACGATGTCGCCCTGGAGGTTGGTTAGTACGATAGCCTCAAAAGTTTGCGGGCGGGTTACCAGTTTCATGCACAGGTCGTCCACAATAATGTCTGATGCCTCAATGTCGGGATATTCTTTGGCTACCTGCTGAAAAACCTCCAAAAACAACCCGTCGGTAAGTTTCATGATATTGGCTTTGTGACCGCAGGCTAATTTTTTAAGTCCTTTACGGCGGGCCATTTCAAATGCATAGCGAATAACCTGCTCAGATCCCGGGCGGGTAATAATACGGCGACCAACAGCAACATCATAAGTAAGCAGGTGCTCAATCCCTCCATAAGTATCTTCAATATTTTCGCGGATGATGGTTAAGTTGATCGGGATGCCTGCTTTTGAGAAAACGGTATCAACACCGTTCAGGCTGCGGAAATCACGCTGGTTGGCGTAGGTGTTCCACACTTTGCGGGCGGTTACGTTTATGCTTTTTACGCCTTTTCCTTTCGGGGTTTCCATAGGGCCTTTAAATAATAAACCCAGGGTTTCAATGATTTCTTTAGCTTCTGGTGTCATCCCGGTAGAGTAGCCTGCATCGAAATAAGACTTACCCATTTCAACAAATTCATACGCAAGCGGCACATTGTTCGCCTCAAAAACGCGAAGTACGGCCTGCATTATTTCGGGACCTATCCCATCCCCATTTGCAACAGCTATTTTGGTTTTCATTGAAGTATATCTTATGGTAACAACGGCGCAAATGCAGCCCTTTTAATCGCTGCTATACTTTTTCCGGCAATTTGTGACATTCATATTAAAGCTTTATGCCGGTTGATTCATTTATTTGCATAAATAATAACAGGCATCAACAAGAAGTGTTTTTTCCATTATCTATCAACCATGAAAGTACGCGCCAAACAGCTTTTTAAAACGTTTATATTCTCCGTCATCTTATCCATAGCGGTTAACAGCATTTACTACGCCATAGATCAAAAAGGAGCAGACTATGCCAATGCATTGCCAAAGATTTTTGAGGGGATAGTTTTGCTGAATATTATTGTATTCGTGATGTCGTTGCCATCATTGTTCCTGGTTAATCCTGCTTATTGGCGCAATCTGCCTGTACGGTTGCCTTTGTATTTTGGCGGTTCGATAGCTTTTATCGTAACTATATTTACAATGGGCCTTCCTCCGCAGTACAAAATTATTTACTTGCTTACAGGATGCATTTTTTTAATAGTTCATTCGGTATTTTATTATTTAACCGTAAAAAAGCAGGCACAGGTATAGATGTTTAAGCAGTTTATGGCTTTTTTGAAAGATTTGAGGTAAACTTGCAACATCAAATGAAAGCATTTTACGGAGATCTGAAATTGGGTATCTTGGGTGGCGGCCAGTTGGGGCGCATGCTGATACAACAAGCTATAAATTATAATGTTACGGTTAAGATACTGGACCCCGATCGTGAGGCTCCATGCCGTAAACTCTGCGATGAGTTTACTGTAGGTTCGCTGGGGGATTATGAAACTGTTTACAATTTTGGTAAAACCGTCGATCTGCTGACCATCGAGATCGAGAAAGTGAATGTTGATGCGCTTGAACAGTTAGAAAAGGAGGGCGTGCTGGTTTACCCCCAATCGCGCATTATCAGGCTGATACAGGATAAGGGTTTGCAAAAGCAGTTTTTTAAAGAAAATGATATTCCAACTGCCGATTTCCAGATCATATCATCGCCACAGCAATTGCAGCAAAGCTATATTCCGTTCCCTTATATACAGAAACTACGCAGGGATGGTTATGATGGTAGAGGCGTTTACAAAGTGCTTAATGCAACTTACCTTGATAAAGCCTTTAAAGAGCCCAGCCTGATTGAAAAATGGATTGATTTTGAAAAGGAAATAGGTGTTATAGTAGCCCGTAACGAAAACGGAGAGGTAAGCACTTTCCCACTGGTAGAGATGGAGTTTAATCCCGAAGCCAACCTGGTTGAATTTTTGATATCGCCATCAACCCTGCCATTCGAAATACATCAGCAGGCCGAGCAGATAGCAAAAAAAATAGCCGAAAGCCTGAAAATTGTTGGTTTACTCGCGGTAGAAATGTTTTTAGATAAGCATGGCAAAATATTGGTGAACGAACTGGCGCCTCGTCCGCATAACAGTGGTCATCAGACTATTGAGGGTAATGTGGTATCTCAATTTGAACAACATTTAAGAGCGATATTTAACCAGCCATTAGGTGATACCGCCTGCCTCAACAACGCCATCATGGTGAACGTTTTAGGCGAAGCAGGTTACGAAGGGCCTGCAATATACCAGGGGATAGAGAAAGTATTAAAGGTACCTGGGGTCTACGTTCATCTTTACGGCAAAGCGCTTACAAAACCCTTTAGGAAGATGGGACATGTTACCATAGTGGATGTAGATAGAGAAAAGGCCGTAGAAAAGGCAAGATTTGTGCAGAAAACACTGAAAGTGATAAGTTAGGTCGCACTATCAGTGCGGGAAAATTTACGAAGTAATTGTGTGGAAAAGCATAGTTTCTCCAGTATAGCTTAGAGATTGCTTCGTTCCTCGAAATGACGGACATATAATATTAAGTAGAATTATAACAACATGAGTCAACCAAAAGTAGCCATCATCATGGGCAGTAAGTCAGATCTGCATATAATGCAGGATGCGGCCGATGTATTAAAAGAATTAGGTGTTGATTTTGAAATCACCGTGGTATCTGCTCACCGCACACCCGACAGGATGTTCAGCTATGCCCGTGCCGCTGCAGACCGCGGTATAAAGGTAATTATTGCCGGTGCGGGTGGTGCTGCCCATTTACCAGGGATGGTGGCTTCATTAACCCATTTACCCGTTATTGGTGTACCGGTAAAATCAAGTAACTCTATCGATGGCTGGGATTCTATCCTGTCTATCCTGCAAATGCCTA
>NZ_JBFUKF010000260.1:0-7149 GCF_056400985.1 Mucilaginibacter sp. P4_G9
AGGTAGAACTGACCGACGATCCGGAAAAGAAGATCATTTTATCGCCGCATGAAAAACTTACTATAAATAACCAGCTATTAATTGCCGATCATCAATCAAATAAGGTGAATGTGGCCAAAATAAAATATGAAGTAGCTTCGCTGCCCAACATCAGCAATGATACCTACCAGGAAAATGCCTGGACGGAGCATAAAATCATGTTTGTTAATAATGATTTTGAAGATGTAGCCCGCCAAATGGAACGTAAATATAATGTGCACATCATATTTGAAAATGAGGCTTTAAAGAAAGAACAGATAAGTGGCGTACTTGAAAATGAGAGCCTGGATACCGCACTGAATTTCCTGAAGCAAATAGTGCCTTTACAAACAAAAATCGATGGGAACACTGTTTACCTGGCGTACAAGATTAAAAAATAAACAATTCAACTAATATTAACTAACCCCGCAGCATGAAGAGAAATATTTACTTATCAGATTCCTGAAAACCCCTATAAATAAACAAGGGAAGAGGTGCAACTCTTCCCTGCAAAAATCTGGGATTTATTATTAAGAGTAAGAGTGTTATGACGGCGCTTACTCTATCCATTAATTTTCAAAACAAATGTAATGAAAAAAACAACAAGGGCATTTGCAAGTCCATATGCCCCCGTATGCCTTAAAGTTATTTTGCTAATGAAAGCAGTATTCTTTCTCATTCTGGCAACATGTATGCAGGTTTCGGCCAGTGTATACTCGCAACAGAAATTCACACTCAGCATTAAGCAAACTGAGGTAAGTAGTATACTTACTAAAATCCAAAAACAAAGCGATTACCGCTTTTTTTACAACTATGCATCCCTGAAAAAATTAGGCAAGGTTGATATTAATGTGCAGGATGCAACTATTGAGCAGGTATTAGGAGCGCTCATTGATAATAAACTGCCCTACAAAGTAGCGGATGACCATGTAGTTATTATATCTACACCAGAAACCAGCGTTAACCAATTACTTGTTAAAGGCAAGGTTGTCGACAACAAAGGCGAACCACTAATTGGTGTAAATATCAGGCTGCAAGGCACCAACCTGGGTGTAACAACTGATATTAACGGCAACTTCGTTATAAATGCCCCCGTTAACGGTGTATTGGAGTTTAGTTATATAGGTTTCGAGAAAAAGATAGTTACCATAACCAGCGATCAGGCGTTGTCTATCACACTTGTTGCCCTGCCATCTGCTTTAACAGAAGTTGTTGTGGTAGGTTACGGTACCAGTAAAAAAATGGATGTTACCGGCTCGGTAGCCAGTGTTAAAGGCGCCGATATTCAAAACCTGCCGGTGGCATCTGCCGCCCAGGCTTTAGATGGCCGTGCCAGTGGTGTAAACATTGTACGTAACGATGGCTCGCCCGGCGCTGCGCCAAGCATCAGGATTCGTGGTACAGGTACCGTAAATGATGCCAACCCGCTGGTGGTTATTGATGGCGTACCTACCAATAACCCAGATGCTTTAAGTGATATCAACCCTAATGATATCGCTTCGGTAGATATATTGAAAGATGCTTCGGCTGCTGCTATTTACGGTACACGTGCTGCCAACGGCGTGGTATTGGTAACTACACGCAAAGGTACTTACAACCAAAAGTTAGCTACCAATGTTAACTTTTACAATGGTTTTTCAAATACAACCAAGTATTTGAACCTGCTAACCGCGCCTGATCTTTACAAATTGAAAAGGGAGCGTTATACCAATGATGGTGTAGCTATTGACGCGCCATGGACCGATGCCTATTATGCAACACAAAGAACGGATTGGCAACGGGCCATCATGAAAACCGGCCACGTAACCAATGGTGATGTAAACATTACCGGTGGCAATGATGGATCTATTTATTATTTTTCAACTTCTATTTATAACGAGGATGGTATTATTGATAAAACCAATTTCAAACGTTTCAGTACGCGTATTAACTCCGAGCATAAGGTAACCGATTGGTTAAAGCTGGGCGAAAATATCCAATTAAACTACGCTAATAGTAACGGATTTGATAATAACAATTCGCAAACCGGTTTAATTTTTTCTGCGTTGCGTTTTAACCCTGCTATACCGTTGGTTAATGCCGACGGATCATACGGTACATCAAAAGCTTTTGCCAACCAGTTGGGCGATATCAACAGCCCATATGCAACCATACAGCAGGCCGATAGGTTTAACAAAAAATATCGCGCCCTGGCCAACGCTTTTGCCGAGATCACGTTTTTAAAAGAATTGAAACTGCGTGTAAACTACGCGTATGATGGGACCTTAAACCGCGCGTATAATTTTAATATTGCGGATGTTAACCAGGCAAGGCAAAATACCACCTCGTCATTATCCCAGGCAGAGAGCGAATTATCGTCACAGTTGCTGGAGTCGTTTATTACCTATGATAAAGTTTTTGGCAAAAGCCATGTAACGTTTACAGGTGGTTACTCTTACCAAAGATCTAACACTTACGGTTTTGGCGCATCAAGGTTAGGGTATGACGATACATCTGAAGATCAACGATTGCTTGGAACAGGTAACAGCCAGTTTAACACAAGCTTAATCCCCGACCCAACTTCCCTTCAATCGGGTTTTGGCAGGTTGTTTTATGACTACGATGCCCGTTTTCTGGCTACACTAACCTTCCGCGCGGATGGATCTTCAAAATTTGCGCCGAATAAAAGATGGGGTTACTTCCCGGCATTCTCTTTGGGCTGGAGGTTATCAAACGAAGCTTTTATCAAAAATATATCCTGGATAAGCAACCTTAAATTATCCGGCGGCTACGGCGAACTGGGTAATCAAAACATACCCTCATTTCAATATGCCAGTTTAATTAAGCTTGGCAGTACCTACGAAAACAATGGCTATACGTTTGGCGGCGTTGGTTATACAGGTGCTGCAGTTGCCACCCTGGCCAACCAGGTGGTAGCCTGGGAGCGCACAGCCATGACCAATATCAGTTTGGATGCAGGCTTTTTAAACAACCAGTTAAGCACAACATTAACCTGGTTTAATAAAAACACAAAGGATATGCTTCTACCGCCACCTGTTGTAGGTACGGCAGGATCAGTAGTTATTCCTTACCAAAACATTGGTACCATGAACAACCACGGAGTAGAGTTTGAATTTAACTATCAGGGTGGTGACAAGGTAAAATATTCTTTCGGTGCCAACGCCTCATTCATCAAAAACAAGGTAACCAAACTAAACGGTGAAGGAACATTTGTTGGTTCAACCGTATATGGCCGCTCGAGCCAGGAAATTGCCAGAACTTACCAGGGACAGCCGATAGCTTCATTTTATGGCTGGAAAACCAATGGCTTGTACCAAACCCAGGCCGACATTGATAACGATCCTGCTCTTAAAAATGATTCGCGGAAGGCGAACATTAAACCCGGCGACGTACGTTTTCTTGACCTAAACGGCGATGGCCAGATTGATGGTAACGACCGTACAATTTTAGGTAATCCTAATCCAAATGTTACAGCGGGCCTGCAAGGCAGCATATCTTATAAAGGGTTTGATTTTTCGGCAAACTTCACCGGTGTATTTGGTGTAAAACTATATAACGCTGATAGGATGCAGGGAATAGATCCTACCTATCCGTTTAACCTGTATGCCGAAGACTTAGGACGCTGGACTGCTCCCGGTACAAGCAATACCATTCCAAGAATGTCGCTTGACCGCGCCAATGATAACTATCGCACATCTGACCTCTTTGTAGAAAGCGGAAACTATGTAAGCCTCAAAAACGCAACCTTAGGTTATACCCTCCCGGCCAGCTGGACTAAAAAGGCTACTTTGAAAGGTGTTAGGTTTTATGCATCGGGCCAGAACCTGTTTTTTATAACTAAGTACAAAGGCTATACGCCCGAGTTAGGTTATACCAACGGGAACTATCAAAGAGGGGTCGACGTAGCCCAGTATCCGTCAGTAAGAACAATTACATTCGGTTTAACAGTTAAATTATAAAATCATGAAATCGAACAAAATATTATATACGCTTACAGTGCTTACTTTATTAGGTAGCGGCTGTAAAAAGGCACTTGATTTAAAGCAAACCGGTGTTTACAGCTCTGCAAACTATTTTCGTAATGAAACCGATGCCGTTAACGCGATAACCGGTATTTACAGCATTTTGCCGGAAGAGGATTATATTGGCCACGCGGAAGCTACTTTTGACACACCATCTGACGATTACTGGCGTTCTGGCGACCACGGCGAGGATGAAGGTATTGAAAACCTTACCTATGATGCATCAAACGCGGCTATCAGGTACCCGTGGAAGTGGAGATATGAGGAAATTAACCGTGCCACCAATTGCATCATCAATATCCCCAAAATAACAGCCATATCTGCGGATGTTAAAAGCCGTAGCATGGGTGAAGCTTATTTTTTAAGGGCTTTTGGTTACTGGCGTTTAATGATCATTCATGGCGATGTACCTATCATTACCGAAGATGATTATACCAAATTGAATTTTAACGTACCAAAATCACCGATTGAGGAAGTAAGGAAACAAATAGAAAGCGATTTGTTGAAAGCTGTTGATTTGCTACCCGAAAGCTATGGCGCGGCAGACCGTGGCCGTGTAAGCAAAGGCACCGCACTGGGATTGCTTACCAAGCTGTATATGTACTGGGAAAAATTACCAGAAGCTATTGCGACAGGTCAAAAAGTAGTTTCAAACCCGCACTACGCGTTGGCTGCTAATTATACCGATAACTTTACCCGCGCAAATGAAAATAGCACCGAGATCCTTTTCTCCATCCAGGCGGTACAAAACGTAGTTCAAAACGATTTTACTGTTTACTACATCCCAAGGCCATGGGGCGGTTACGGCTTTAGCCAGCCTTTACAGGGGCTTGCAAACGAGTTTGAAGCTAATGACCCACGTAAGGCGGCCACTTTATTAACTGTTGGCGATAAGGTTGACCTGGGCGATGGTAATGGTTTAACCACTTTTACTGCCGATCTGTCGGCAACCGGGTTTGCTTTCAAAAAGTATGCTGTATTTAATACCACGGCCGATGGTGGTGGAGTTGATCATACCTTCGCGGTACCTTTAATGCGGTCGGCTGATATTTACCTGTTGGTAGCAGAGGCCCTTATTCGTACCCAGGGCGCAGGCGCAGGTGATGCACTGATAAACCAGGTAAGACGCCGGGCATCAACATTGTTGCCGCCGGTTGTAGGTGCCGGAATGCCACAGCTGATCCATGAGCGCCGTGTTGAACTTGCAGGCGAGGACCAGCGTCACCAGGACTTAATGCGCTGGGACAAGAAAAACATTGTTGATATAGCAGCCATATACAACAAGGCAGTTTCAAAAGCGCCAATTGACCAATCCAAAACGGTGACATTTGTTCGCCCTAAAAATTATTATTTCCCATTACCACAGGTAGAAATTGATAAGAGTAAAGGCGTTTTAAAACAAAATCCAAACTTTTAAGTAATGATCTATTAAATGCCGGTAGCCAGCAATGATTTGTTAATCAATTTGTGTTGGCTACCGGCATTTTTATTTAAATAATACCCTATACAAAAAAGAACCAGCTTAAATAATGAAAAAAGGTTTATTGATATTTATTGTTACCGCATTTAGTTTAAATACCTACGCCCAGGTTGATCAAAAAGCCTCCCTTGATTTTATTGAACGGGTTATTCCGGGCAAATCGGGTGCTTTTTTAATCGAGTCCATCGCCCAGGATAACGGCAAGGATGCTTTTGAGCTTGATAACCGTAATGGTAAAATAGTTTTACGTGGTAGCAATGGCTTATCTGTAGCCGCGGCCTTAAATTACTACCTTAAAAATTACTGCTTTTGTGATATAGGCTGGAATGGTACCAACTTAAACCTGCCTGCAAATTTGCCTGCAGTTAGCGTTAAGGTTCATAAAACCACCCCATACAAATACCGCTACTACCTTAACTATTGCACCTTTAATTATACCATGGCCTGGTGGGATTGGGAACGCTGGCAAAAAGAAATTGACTGGATGGCCCTCAACGGCATTAACATGCCGCTGGCTATTACCGGCGAAGAAGCCGTTTGGCAAGATGTATACAAAAGCATGGGCTTTACAGATAAAGAACTGGACGCTTTTTTTTGCGGACCGGCCTATTTCTCCTGGTTTTGGATGGGCAATATTGATGCATGGGGCGGCCCCCTGCCACAGCATTGGATGGATACCCACAAAGCATTGCAAAAAAAGATATTGGAGCGCGAACGTTTATTTGGGATGAAACCTGTATTGTCGTCATTTACAGGTCACGTGCCGCCTTCTTTTAAAGATAGGTTCCCGAAGGCAAAAGTAAAAAAAACCAACTGGGATGCCGGTTTTCCGGATGTGTATATTCTTGACCCGGATGATGAATTATTTGAATCCATTGGCAAAAAATATATAGAAGCACAAACCAAAGAGTTTGGTACAGATCATCTTTATTCTGCAGATACTTTTAATGAAAACGTCCCTCCTACCAACGATTCTACCTACCTGGATGGGATGAGTAAAAAGGTTTTCAGGTCTATGACCGCTGCCGATCCCAAAGCGGTATGGGTAATGCAGGGCTGGATGTTTCATTACAATAACAAGTTTTGGCAGCCGCAGCAGATCAAGGCGTTGTTAAATGCTGTACCGGATGATCAAATGATTGTTCTGGATCTGTACAGCGATGCCCACCCGGTATGGAACCGTACCGATGCTTATTACGGCAAACCATGGATCTGGAGTATGCTTCAAAATTTTGGCGGTAACATTAGCTTGTTTGGCCGGATGCGTCATGTAGCCGCCGATCCCGCGATTGCCTTGCACGACCCCGAATCAAAAAACATGACAGGTATAGGCATAACACCCGAAGGGATAGAGCAAAACCCAGCGCTGTTTGCCTTGATGCTTGAAAACGTTTGGCGCGATACCCCTATTGACGCGGATGCCTGGGTAAGCAATTATGCCCGCAGGCGTTATGGACAAACAAATGCTAATGCAGATAATGCATGGCATATATTATTGAATACCGTTTACAGCGGCGGCCTTACCGAAGGCGGCCCGGAATCTATCATGGTGGCCCGGCCAACCATGCAAAAAACTATCGACAGGGTTTTAACAAAACTAAATTATGACCCTAAGCAATTGGCTAAAGC
>NZ_JBFUKF010000261.1:0-7069 GCF_056400985.1 Mucilaginibacter sp. P4_G9
GCACAACCGGTTTCACCAAAACAGGTTAAAAAGTTGAATTTAAAAGTGGCACCAGTAAAAGTGGCTAAGGTTATTTTTGACGAGCCTGCTCCTGCACAACCGGTTTCACCAAAACAGGTTAAAAATTTAAAAGTGACGCCTGTAAAAGTGGTTAAGATTACTTTTGACGAACCTAAAGCAAAGAAAACTCCTGCACCGGCTGTAGCCCCTGCCGAAGTAAAACCATAATATCCAGCAGTAAGTTTAATGGCAAATGCGGTACCTGCACAGCATTAAATACATTTATGATAAACGGCAAACCGGATAAAAAAACCTCAACCCAATGAGGCAAAATTGCTGAACGGACTAAAATCCGCTTCGGCATTTTTCTATATAAATCGCCCCCTCTTTTTACTCCTATTTCATTCAATTATCCTTAGGATAATATTAAAAAAATAGTTAACTTGGTACAAACACAACAGACATACTGTTTGTTGAAAAATCAAATACTCAATTGATATGCGGACTTAATAATACCAATTGGGTGTCATTTAAATCAATTATCATGAAAAAGTTTGGAATCACTTTAGTCATTGTGGGTATTGCTCTTTTTATTGTCAGCAACTTCTTCTACAAAAAAACTGTTAATCTGGTAGATAGTTCTGGCAGCAGCACAATTGTAACCGGCCCTAAAGGCAGCTGGACATTTAAATTACCGGTTTTTGCCGGCGGAGCGCTGTTTGTAATAGGATTGGTGTTTTACGCGGCATCGCGTACAAATAACCAAAGCCATGATCATCACGCCATATAACAGCTAAAAGTTATTCATTTACATCAACAAATTTATTTCGCCTGGCACAACGTGTTACACGGGGAGAGGAGAAATAATGCCATAAATCCAAAATCAGCAAAATTAAACCGCGGCCTTTACATATATCACCTGCTTGGTTTCAAAAAACTCTTCGCCGAAATAATCTTTAAGGTGATATTGCTGCACTTTAAGTCCCGATTCTTTGATCTCCTGGTCAAGATCGCCCCCTTTTAGGTAGAGGATACCATTGGGCAGCTTGTTTTTGGATAGCTTATTGAACTTGGTACGCACCCATGGATAAAAATCTTTCAACTGGGTTACCGCGCGCGATATCACAAAATCAAACTTTTCGTCAACCTGCTCGGCCCGGGCGTGTGTTGCTTCTACATTGTTTAAGCCCAAAGCTTTGGCGACTTCCTGCACCACTTTTATCTTTTTACCAATAGAATCAACCAAATGGAACCGCGTTTTTGGGAATAATATAGCCAATGGGATACCCGGAAAACCGCCGCCTGTGCCTACATCAAGTACAGTTTCGCCCGGTAAAAAGGACATTACTTTAGCTATGCCAAGGGAGTGTAAAACATGGCGCTCATACAGCAAATCGATATCTTTACGTGATATTACATTGATTTGGCTGTTCCATAAATTATACAGTTGGGGCAGTTGCTCAACCTGTGCACGTTGCTGATCTGTAAGGTCTGGAAAATATTTAAAAACGATCTCAGATGTCATCCCTGTTAAAGCGGTTTATGATGTTGCCCAATAAATACCGGGCCCTAAACAATTGTGCCTTAACGGTACCTAACGGCAAATCAAGCTGTTGGGCAATCTCTTCGTAAGATAACTCGTCAAAGTAACGTAAAGTGATCAGGTTGCGGTAACGCGCCGGCAAGCTTTCTATGAGTAATTTTAGTTCCTGAGTTTGTTGTTTTTTGATAGATGTTTCCTCGGGATTCAGTACATCTGCCTTTATCTGCAGCGGCTTTTCATCACCATCCTCATCTGTCATCCCGTGGATAGATTGGGTATTAAGTTTTTTCTTGCGGATAAAATCGATACAATTGTTGGTAGCTACCCTAAACAGCCAGGTGCTAAACGCATAATCCGGCTGGTATTTCTCCAGTTTTTCAAATGCTTTGGCAAAGGTTTCAACGGTTAGGTCCATGGCGTCTTCTTTGTTATTCACCATTTTAAGCACCATAAAGTAAATCGAATCCTTGTAACGGTGCATCAAATCAGCATACGCTTTCTGATCGCCTGTGCGCGCCCTCACCACCAGGTGAAAATCGTTTTTGGCGTTCTCGGTAAAGTTTGCGTTTATTTCCATTGGGTAGTTTTAAAAAAGGCGCCAACCAAGCCAAATATATTTAAATACATATAATATATTATGTCAAAAAACGGCAAATACCAAATAAGATCTTTACCATCAAGCTTTTTAAATACCTTACTGTATATTATCAACTGCACAACAAGCCTAAAAGCCAGCAAACCTAATGCCAATAAGGGCTCATAATTTAAAACCAGGCAAAGTATGAATAATATATAAAATAAAAAACCGCTTATGGCATCAAAGCTAAGCATTTGGCGGTGCTTATTTTTGTACAATTTACCTACACCTGCATGTCTTTTCTTTTGCCTGAACCATGATGATAAAGTTGTTTTTGCACTGGTATAAATAAAGGTTTCGGGATGAATTTCGATAATAGTATTATCTGCTGTGGCATGCTGATTTACAAACAGGTCATCATCGCCGGATATTACATGCATGTGCGATGCAAAGCCTTTAGCACTAAAAAACAACGTTTTTGTGTAAGCCAGGTTACGGCCAATACCCATATACGGATCACTGTTTAAAGCACTCGACAAATAGTTCATACCTGTTTTAATGGTCTCGAAACGGGTAAACCTGTTCAAAAAACTGCCGGCCTTATAATAGGGTGAATACCCTAAAATTATCTCGGCTTTGGTACTAAAATTAATAGCCATGCGGGCTATCCAGTTTGCCGATGCTGGTTTACAATCGGCATCGGTGAATAATAAATATTCGTTTTTTGATGCTTTTATGCCAAGTGTAAGGGCAAATTTTTTGCCTGTTTTAAACCGGTCATGCTCGGTTATAGTAACCACCTTAAGATGCGGATACCGCTGTTGCATATCTTCCAGTATTTCATCCGAAGTATCAAATGAGCAATCGTTTATCACCACCACTTCAAAATCCGGATAATTTTGCTCTAATATAAACGGAAGATTCTCCTGCAGGTTTTTAGCTTCGTTACGTGCGCTTATAATTACAGAAACAGGTATCAGCGCCTGCGGCAACTCATCCATATGCTGGTAGCCGGCAAGGCGGCTATGGTTGCTTACCAGGTAGTACAGCTGAACAATAAAACAAAGCTGAAAAAGCAGAAAGAGTACGTCTTGTATATAAGTTTCCAATGAACAAAAATAATCAGGCAAAGTTGTTAAAATTACACGAATTTAAAGACCTTAATCGGCGTAAATTTAAGATTTAGAGGGCATAACATAAGGTATTTTTCCACACTTTTAGGATGAAGGGGGTTTGTGTGGATAACGCCTCACCCAATCCTTCCAAAGGCAACGGCCTTTAAATTGCATGATTACCACCATCATAAATAAATCTTTTTACCTTCCGCCCCTTTAGACAGGGCTGCGGTGAGGCTTTTTTTGTTAATTTTGCCCCTTCGAAATGAAATTTAAATTAACAGCACAAGACCCGCTTTCAAAAGCCCGCGCAGGTGAAATAACTACAGATCACGGCACCATACAAACCCCTATATTTATGCCTGTTGGTACAGCCGGCACAGTAAAAGCAGTGCATCAGCGCGAGCTTAAAACGGATATAGAAGCGCAGATTATTTTAGGAAACACCTATCATTTATACCTGCGCCCAGGCCTAAACACGCTGGAAAGCGCCGGTGGCCTGCACAAATTTAACGGCTGGGACGGCCCCATTTTGACCGATAGCGGCGGTTACCAGGTATATTCACTTACCGAAGTGCGCAAGATAAAGGAAGAAGGCGTTACCTTTCGCTCGCATATTGATGGTTCAAAACACCTGTTTACGCCCGAAAATGTAATGGATATCCAGCGCATTATCGGGGCCGATATCATCATGGCTTTTGATGAATGTACCCCCTACCCGTGCGATTATAGCTACGCCCGAAGGTCAATAGATATGACCCACCGCTGGCTAAAACGCTGCTGCGACAGGTTCGACAATACCGAACCAAAATACGGCTATAGCCAAACGCTTTTCCCTATTGTACAGGGATCTGTATATAAAGATCTGCGTATGAAATCGGCCGAAGTTATTGCTTCATTTGAGCGTGAGGGCAATGCCATAGGCGGGCTTTCGGTAGGTGAACCTGCCGAAGAAATGTACGCCATGACCGAAATTGTATGCAATATTTTACCCGAGCAAAAACCCCGGTATTTAATGGGCGTAGGCACTCCTGTTAATATACTGGAAAATATAGCGTTAGGAATTGATATGTTTGACTGTGTTATGCCTACCCGCAATGCCCGTAACGGTATGCTTTTTACCAAAAACGGCATCATCAATATCAAAAATGAAAAGTGGAAAAACGACTTTAGCGCCATTGAAGATGACAGCGATTTGTTTGCTGATAAGGAATACAGCAAGGCTTATTTACGCCATTTGATTCACTCTGGCGAGATGCTTGGGGCACAAATTGCCACCCTGCACAACCTCCATTTTTATCTTTGGCTGGTTAAGGAAGCCCGTAAAAAGATTATTGCCGGCGAGTTTTATGCATGGAAAAACATGATGGTGGGTCGTTTAGGCCAGCGATTATAATTACAGGATGATCAAATAATGCACCGTAAAAAGCGTTGCTTACATAATATAAACCATGGCTTTAAAAAACAATTAATCTGCCGATGAGGACTTTTATACACCGGTACCTGATGGTTATCGACAGGTTTATCATTAAAAAATACCTGGGCACATTTGCGTTCACCATGGCAATTTTTGCGGTGATATCGGTTGTGTTTGATGTATCAGAAAAGCTGGATAATTTTACAAATAAACATGCAACGCTTCATGATATCATATTCAGGTACTACGCCGGATTTGTTCCCTTTTACCTGAACTTACTTTCGCCGCTTATCAATTTCCTCGCGGTGATATTCTTTACGGCCAAAATGGCCAACCAAACAGAAATTGTACCTATTTTAAGTGGAAAAGCCAGCTTTAACCGCTTTTTACGACCTTATTTTATAGCTGCCTCCTTTATATTTATTGTATCGTTTTTTGCCAATGTGTACTTAATACCTTATACAAACCGCCTAAAAAACGACTTTGAAAATGCCAATGGCATAACAGATAACGACCCTACCAAAAGCCAGGTACATATGCAAATAGATAAACACACCTTTGTTTACCTGGCAAACTATGACCCCACTAACCATACAGGTTATACTTTTATCATGGAGAAATTTAATGGCGACACCCTGCGCGAGAAGCTCATAGCGCAACAGGTAACCTACGATTCTGTGAAGAAAATATGGTCATTAAAGGATTATTCGGTAAAATATGTGAACGGGCTTAAGGAGCAATTTATTCATAATCCGGCCCAAAAAGATACCGTTTTAGACATGCACCCAACAGATTTTATTGTGTATGATAACGTGTATGCAGCCATGTCATTAAATGATTTGAACAAGAATATTGACAAGGAAAGACTGCGCCGACCCGAGGTTTTAAATAACCTTTATTACGAAAAATTCCATCGTTTTGTGTACCCTTTATCGGCGTATGTTTTAACGGTATTGGGGGTAGCTTTGTCTTCACGTAAGGTGCGCGGTGGTGTTGGCTTACCCCTGGGGATAGGGATTTTGCTTTGTTTTACTTACATAATTTTAGAGAAATTCTCTATCGTATTTTCTATAAAAGGCGGGGTGCCCCCCTTATTAACTGTTATGATTCCTAATACTGTATTTGGGATACTGGGTTATTATTTACTTTTAAAAGCCCCAAAATAGTGGATAAAAGTAAAACAAATGTGAATAAAAATCTGATTATACTCCATTTTACTGTATTTATTTGGGGATTTACAGGCATTTTAGGCCAATTAATCACCATTTCTGCGGTACAATTGGTGTGGTATAGGGTGCTTATAGCCTTTGTTTCGTTATTTCTGTACTTCAAATTCAGCAAAACCGACTTCAAAATTGAACGCAAAACCATGCTTAAAATGGTTTTAACAGGCGCCCTGGTAGGCGGTCACTGGATCCTTTTCTTTGCTTCTATTAAGCTTTCAACTGTTCCGGTAACGCTGGTTTGCCTATCCAGCATCACATTATTTACGGCCATTTTTGAGCCGCTGATCAACAAAACGAAGATCTCAAAACTTCAAATTTTGGCAGGTTTATTAATTATCAGCGGCATAGTTTTAATTTTCAAATTCGAAACACAATACACTAAGGGTATCATAGCCGGACTGGTAAGCGCTGTTTGCGCCAGTCTTTTTGCCATAATTAATTCACGGTTTGTAAAGAAAAGCGAAGCCCCCATCATTGCATTTTATGAACTAACCGGCGCCTTTTTTTGGATCTCGATATACCTTTTTGCCACCAACGGCTATAATGAAAAGATGATACTAAAGCCAGCCGATATTGGCTACCTTGTACTGCTTGGCACCGTATGCACATCGCTTGCCTATGTTGCCGGGGTATCGGTAATGCGCGAGCTTTCTGCCTTTCGGGTGGCGCTTATCACCAACCTTGAGCCGGTGTACGGTATCATCATGGCGTTTATTTTCTTTGGCGACATGAACAAAATGTCTGTCGGTTTTTGGGTAGGCTCCGTCCTCATCCTGTCTACAATCTTCCTGTACCCTGTAGCGCAGAAACAAATTTCGAGGCACAGAAACCGGGCTTAGTATTTCCTTTTTTTTCCAAACCTTCAACCAGGTGGTAATTTTTTTGGCCGCCTGGCGCTGCCGTCAGCTTTTCCTGCCTACTAAAATTTACCTCCTGTTTTGTAATATCCGCATCAAAATATTGGCTGAGTAGGGGATAAAACCACACCTCAAAACAAGTCTGTTTTAAGCCCTGTAAGCCACTGTAATTTTCGGGCGTGTTCTGATACGTTTAAATGCGCCCGCGTTTAACAGCGCCAAAATCTGGTTTTTAGTTAGTGTACAAACTTCAGTTTTTATAGAAATAGTCAAAAATGCCAACTTATCGCATATATGAGGTTTCATCCTAATAAATGAAATCAAAAATATCATT
>NZ_JBFUKF010000262.1:0-7053 GCF_056400985.1 Mucilaginibacter sp. P4_G9
GTGCATACACCAAAGGAGTACCGTTCAAAAAAAGTAAGTATTCTCTGTAGCATGTCAGGTCAGCTTTAATATTTTATTACCAACGCCGCAATGCAGGCATTTCTTATAATTACAGTAGTTATTTTTTAGTTCAAGCAGTGCCTGCGATTCAAACGCGTTTGTAATTTTCAGCCCTAAGTTAACAAAATCTTCGGTAATATTGTTCTTTTCGGCAGGTAAATTTTCCAAAAGTTTAAGGCTACGACTTATGTAGTACTGTTGCTGGTGATGTTTGCCAAAACTAAACAGGAATAAAGCAAGGGTATTGATAAGCAAAATATCTACAGATGATGCCCCCATAATTTTAGGCGATGACTTTGAAGGTACATCAAAGCGAAAATGATCGTCCCAGTAGGCGTTTGTTTTTATAGATGCGAAAAGGCTTCTTAGTGCATCGATATCCTTTACCTCCAATATCTTRGAGAACAGATGGTTAGAATTTACAACCAGCGCTGCAAATTGAGCCAGCCTCACCGTAGGGAAATTTTGAGGCCGTAACCGCATAAACTTCCATAGGTGATTTTCTATCGGCTTCAAACTATATTTCTTCCGCAGAAAATCATATTCCTTTTTTAGCTTGTTTGGATAATCATCTTTCAAATCACCATCTAAAAATCCAGCTTGCCCAAATATCAGCGCCTCTATCTGCATCTGGTTGGTTTTGTGTTTGCTAAGGGTAAGCTGTGGCAGCGATTTAGCCAGCAACTCAAAAGGTAACGCGTTAGTTTTAAAGCCAAAGTTTGCAGCTAAAAACTGGTAAAAGGTTTCCTCCCAGTCGCCACGATTAATAGCAAGTGTCGCCGTTACTAAGGCCGATTTCTTTTCGAGCCGTTCGACCAACACCCGTGTTAGCCAGTTATGCATAATGAGCCCATCAACAGTGCCAATACTGGCTTCGCAAGGTATAATGGTTTGGTTACCGAATACCATCTGGTGGTAACGGTTATATAGTTCGGCTGGGATTCTGTCTCTTAGTTGAAGAGTTGGCACCTTGCGCCCGCTGGTTAAAACAAGCGGCAGGTCATTATTATAAACCACATGCAAAATTACATTGTTATAAGCATCATCATTGGTATGGCCATGCTTTTGCCAATCAGAAGCAGAAAGGTGAACCTCAACATTACCGGCCCAAAGGGTGTCATCTATTTTGATCCGGGCATTGTGAAAATCGGGGCCGGCATCAGTATTATGTGTACCCGTCGAAAATATTTCAAGCGTTTTACCATCTTCGGTTTGCAGGTCTATGCGATCAAATAGCCTGAATTTCCATACATAATGCAAAAAGTCTTCGGTGAAAAGCATGGTTTAAATATAGTAAATGTGATTGTTGATTTATTTAACTGCGTTTTTTTCTTTCTGTAAGCAGGCTCATTGATCGTGGAACTTTGGTATGTCCATTTAACTTCGTTATTTTATTTAATTCTGCGCAAACTATTTTATATTACTTGCTATATTTCATCTACATTGGCGGCTTCGCCTTGCCATGGGATGCGTAACTGCAATAAAAGGAGCGCTCCTGAAAAATTATATCCTCAATAAGCCAATTATGATGATTAACTTAATAAAAACCGGGAAGATATTAGCCTTTGTTTTGGTAGCCCAGACCTGCCTGGGTCAGATTCCCAAAAATACATTACCCTCATGGGCTTTTGGAGGTTTTGAAAGACCGGCAAATATAAACCCTATCATATCACCCGATACCAGCTCAAAATTTAAAGACCCGGTAAGTAACAAAATGGTGCCATGGGAAGCCAATGATACTTTTAATCCGGCTGCGGCCATAAAAAACGGCAAAGTGATTGTATTGTATCGGGCAGAAGACTTGTTTGGTATTGGAATTGGTTTTCGCACATCGCGCTTAGGATATGCAGAAAGTGCTGACGGCATTCATTTTAGCCAAAAAAAAACACCCGTACTTTACCCGGATAATGATATAGCAAAAAAATATGAATGGCCCGGTGGCTGCGAGGATCCGCGCGTGGCGGTTACCCCAAATGGAACATATGTTGTTTTTTATACCGAATGGAACCGCGAGTTGCCGCGCTTGGGTGCAGCAACTTCCAAAGACCTGGTGCACTGGAAAAAACATGGGCCTATCTTTGAAACGGCTTATCATGGTAAGTTTTTTAATATTGCCAGTAAATCAGCATCCATCCTTACAAAGGTGGTTAATGGAAAACAAGTGGTGATTAAAATTAATGGTAAATACTGGTTGTACTGGGGAGAACAGCATGTTTATGCCGCTACATCCACCAACCTGGTTGACTGGGCGCCGGTTGTTGATAAAAACGGTGAGCTGAAACAATTGATATCACCCCGCAATGGCTATTTCGACAGTGATTTGACAGAATGCGGGCCGCCGGCTTTAATGACCAAACAAGGTGTCATTTTATTTTATAATGGTAAAAATAAGGCCGATGAGAACAGGGATAAAAGGTTTAATGCCAATTCGTATTGTGCAGGACAGGCATTGTTTGATAAGAAAGACCCTTCAAAAAATATCACCAGGCTGGATGTACCTTTCCTGCGTCCGATGGCTCCGTTTGAAAAGAGCGGGCAGTATGTTAACGGCACTGTTTTTATAGAAGGTATGGTTTATTTTAAAAAGAAATGGTTTCTGTATTATGGCTGTGCCGATTCAAAGGTTGCGGTAGCTATATATGATCCATCCCGGCCAGCTCCGCCGGATCCTGTTGAAAATAAGTGATAATACACAATATAAAAAACCATAAACTATTTAAACGAATGGATGTTAATTGCTTATGATTAATATTCAAAGCTATGAACGATTTACTATTCGCCGAACAATTTGCTAAAGAACTGGAAGCTGAAGTACCGGCCACTCTGAAATGCCTGGAGYGCATCCCGCCAGAGCTTTTCGGCTGGAAACCGCATGAAAAGTCAATGGAACTGGGTTACCTGGCATTGCTTGTTGCCGAGATACCTTTATGGATAACACATATTATAAAACATTCAGAAATCGACTTTGCCACTTTTCAGCATATAAAGGCCCAAACCACCCAGGACCTGGTGAACCATTTTAAACAGAACGTAACGGAAGCCAAAAGCACGTTATTGAGCATTAAGGAAGGCACTCTGGCAGAAACATTTTACCTTAAGGCAAATGGCCGGGAATTATTTAGTTCGCCCAAGAAAGAACAGGTGGAATCAACTATTAACCACATGGTACATCATCGCGGCCAGCTAACTGTATACATGCGGCTGARTGATATCGCGGTACCTTCTATCTATGGCCCATCGGCAGATGATAAGAGCTTTGCAGCCGACAGCGGAGGTCATTGATTAAAATCGCCGTCCAATCTGATCAATGTTAGCGGCTGAACCTGTTTGCCCGTTTTCAAATTCTTATGCTTAATAGTTCACCAAGATCTTTCGCCATCCGTGTTAAATTTTGTTCTGTATGGGCTAACGCGGCGTGGAAACCTGCGGGCTCGTTGCCAATGGCCATCAGCACATCAAAGTATTGGTTTAGTTTTTCGTTATTGTTAAGAGGGATTTTACCCGCTAAGCCAATTACAGGTATACCTTTTGCCTTTGCCCTGCAGGCCACCCCGAAAGGGCCTTTTCCTTGTAGGGTCTGTTCATCAATGCTTCCTTCGCCGGTTATTACCAGGTCGCTTTTACGCAGAGCTTCATCAAAATGAGTAAGTTCCATAAAATAATCAATGCCGTTTACGAGCCTGGCATTTAGCCAGGCATAAACCCCTGCAGATGCTCCACCAGCAGTGCCTCCATACCGGGTTGCGGCCATATTTATATCGAGCTGCTGCAGGGTTACATCATTAAACCTGGAAAGCCCTGCATCAAGTGTTTTTACATCTTCGGAGCCTGCTCCCTTTTGCGGACCAAATACTGCCGCCGCCCCCTGCGGTCCCAATAACACATTATCTACATCACAAAGCACCACCAACCTGGTATTTTGCAGGCGGGTATCCATACTTGAACTATCAATTCTTTCCAGGTAGGGCAGGCTTTCAGGCATATTATCCAATAGACGGCCGTCGGCTCCGAAAAAATTAATGCCAAGTGCTTTTAAAATACCGGTTCCGCCATCAACCGTGGCCGAGCCGCCCATTGCAATTAAAATGGTGCTTACACCAAGGTCGAGGGCTTTTTTTATCATTTCGCCGGATCCGTAGGAGGTGGCCTTTAGCGGGTTTAGTTCATCCCGCTTCAGCAACCTGAGGCCGCATGCATCGGCCATTTCAATCACCGCGGTTTTGCCGCTATCAACCAAACCGAATGAGGCTTTAATTAGCCTGCCCAACGGATCATGTACATCCATAGTAACATAATCACCCCGCAGCTTTTGGATGATAAGGGCGGCTGTACCATCGCCGCCGTCAGCTATCGGGAAACATGCCGTTGTACATAGCAGCTTGCTTTGCTGCAGTCCTTTTTCAATGGCAGTAGCGGCAGCCTGTGCTGTTATGCTATTTTTAAAAGCATTTGGTGCTATCAGGATATGCATAGTTAGATTATATGAGACCATGCAGTTTGGTGGTACGATGATAATAATAATGAAGAACAATTGCCCATACCGTTTTTTAAACAACAGGAAGTTAGTAATTACAGCTAAAATAAATAAATTGCGTACCTATTAATTTAAACAAAAGGTAGTGCATAACGTATACACCAAATATACTATCTTCTTTATTGAGCCGATCAACCCCTAATTTCTTTTATGCAGACCAAACTCGAACTCTACCAAAAAGTTATACCGCTTGTCCACCTGGGTATTTGGGAAAGAAATATGTTAACTGACGAAATTTACTGGAATGCGGTGGTAAGGGGAATTTATGAGGTCGGCCCCGACTTTAAGCCAACTTTGGAAAAATCCATCGGGTTTTATGTTGATCAAAATGCTATAAAGCGATTGATAGAAGATGCCATAACAACCAGGGATCCGTTAAGCGGAGAATTTGAGCTGCGGACAGCAAAAGGGAATACCAAATGGATAAAAGTTAGGATAAAGGCAAATTTCGAAGAGGGTATATGTACAGAAATATACGGCACAATAGAAGACATTACCGAACAGGTTGACCTGCTTAAAAGATTGGCCGAACAAGAAGCGCAGTTTCATCATGCATTTGAATATGCGCCGATAGGTATGGCACTGGTATCGCCCGTTGGTGAATGGATCAGGGTGAACAAAATGCTATGCCAGATATTAGGCCGCGAAGAACACGATTTGAAAAAGGAAACCTTTCAAGACATTACCCATCCGGATGACCTTGATATTGACCTGGTACAAATGCATCAATTGCTGGATAATAAGATTATGGCTTATCAAATGGATAAGCGCTATTTTCATAAAAATGGTAATATTATATGGGCATCCCTAAATGTAACTTTAGTGCGTGATCAGCAGGGAGCCCCGTTATATTTTGTGTCGCAGATCAAAGATGTTACGGAAAGAAAAAACATGGAGCTGGAGCGGATCAAAGCAATGGAGATCATTAGCGCCCAGAACAGCCGCTTATTAAACTTTGCCCATATTGTATCTCATAACCTTCGTTCTCATACCGGCAATATCCAAATGCTTACCGATATGATTCTTAATGAGGAAGACAAATTGGAAAAAGATAACCTGACCGATATGCTGGGAACAAGCGCAAATAATTTGCAGGAAACGCTGGGGCATTTAAATGAAGTGGTTGATGTGCATGCCAATAATAAGCACAATTTAAAGTACCTTAACCTGGCCCTGGAGATTAACAGAACAATAAATATCCTGTCGGGATCACTGAAAGAGGCTGCAGCAAATCTTTCTATCAAGGTTGATCCTGAAATTGAAATTAATTGTGATAAGGCTTACCTGGAAAGTATTCTGCTTAATTTACTTACCAACGGTATTAAATACCGTGATCCTGAGAAACCGCTGGAAATAGCTATATCTGCTAACAGCCCCGGCTACAAAACCATACTGGAAATTGAGGATAACGGCGTTGGGATAGACCTGAACAGGCACGGCCAAAATATTTTTGGCATGTATAAAACCTTCCATGGAAACAATGATGCGCGGGGAATAGGGTTGTTCCTGGTTAAGAACCAGGTAGAAGCTATGGGCGGAAATATTACAGTAAAAAGTATGYCGGGAAAAGGAACTACATTCAGGATTGAATTTTAAAACCCATTTTTTAAATTTCGATTTTACAACGAACTCCTTAAGGTGACATTAAATGGTACCGCGAAATGCTCATGGCAATTGCTTAGCGCAAACTCGGCGGTTTTGCTTCCCATAAGTTTAAAATCTGTAGATATGGTGGTAATACCATCAAGAATAATCTCTTTTAGCGCAGTTTCGTTATAGGATATTACACCCACGTCTTTGGCTACTTTGAGCTCAGAAGCAATGATTTTTTTGATCAGTTCAACCAGGTCATCTTCCATTAAACTGATATAAACCGTGTCCCTTTGAATCGTTTCTGAAGCTAAAGAATCAACCACCTCATAATCAAATGCATATTGCCGGCAAAAATTAAGAAAACCTTTCAGGATCTCTTTGGAATGATAGGTTTTACCGGGGAATATCAGCTTAATGGTATGGTACTTAGTTAGCTTATCAAGCAGCTTCTTAAGGGCCTCATAAACATCCGACGCAAAATTTTCGTAAATGGCCGCAAATTTACCGTTTACGCCCGGCACCAGGTTATCCAGCAGGATCAGCTTATCCTTTGGGATGGTATTGATGATCTCATGAGCCTTGGTTTCATTATCCAAAAAATGGGGGATGATGATGTATTTGGCATAATCGTTCTGGAAACTATCAGCAATTATCTTTTTAAAAAAGTAGAAATCGTTGTTATAAATATAAAAATCAATGGTAGCCAGTTCGCCAATGGTAGCAACAAAGGCATCGTAAATTATCTTTTTATGCGCACTTAGCTTGTTGAACAGCAGGAAGATTTTCAGTGGCTTTTGAAAATCAGTATTCGAAATAAAAAAACCTTTACCCGGTACCGAGCTTACAATACCTTTATCCTTTAACTC
>NZ_JBFUKF010000263.1:0-7021 GCF_056400985.1 Mucilaginibacter sp. P4_G9
AAACAGCATAGAGTATCCCCGTCAGGACGAAATTGACCGTATATTAGATAAAATTTCACAATCGGGCGTTGATAGCCTGAGCAGGCAGGAGAAAGAAACTTTAGCTCGCGCAAGCAAGAATGAAAAATAAAAAAAGCAGGTTAAGTTTTATTGATAAAGTTATTTTATGGATAAACCTGCTTCTTTGTTTTGCTTTAGTTATCAGCTATTTTGCGCCATACGTCAACCCTCAAAAAATCTGGATGATTGCTTTTTTTGGGTTGGCCTATCCACCGCTGCTGTTACTTAATGTTATCCTTATGGTTTACTGGCTGCTGCGCAGGCGTTTGCAGTTCGCATTTTCGCTGGTAACTATACTAATTGGCTGGGGTACGCTAAACAACAATATCGGCTTCCGTGCCGCCTCATCCTATACGCCTGTGCCCGGTTCTAATGCTGTGCGTATCATGACCTATAATGTTCATAATTTTAAACGATATGGGGCAAAAAACGATGCCTCTACCAAGCATGAAATATTAGCCCTCATTACCAGTCAGCAGCCTGATGTTATCGGCTTCCAGGAGTTTTTTACCCGCAACAAGGGCCAGTATGATATGCGGGATTCTATTGTTAAAATTTTAGGGGTTAACAACTTTTATTTTGAGCCTTTCACTATTAGTAACCAGGAAAGCATTGGCATGGCCATTTTTTCAAAATTCCCTATAATAGCTAAGGGAATGATTCACTTGTCTGATGAAAAAATTTCGGCAAACCAATGTTTATATATCGATGTAAAAAAAGGCGAAAAGATTTTCAGAGTTTATAGTGTTCATTTGCAATCCATAAAATTTAACCCCTCGGATTATAAATACCTGGATAGTGTATCAAAACAAGGAAAAACGGACATGCAATCAACCAGAAGGTTGGGTGGTAAATTAAAAATAGCATTTATAAAACGTAGCGAGCAGGTGTTTAAAGTTAAAGCCCATGCCGCACTGTGCCCTTACCCCTACATTATATCCGGCGATTTTAATGATACGCCCACATCCTTCGCTGTAAACCAAATGGCAAAAGGGCTCAAAAATGCATTCCGCGAAAAGGGATCGGGTTTTGGGCGCACTTATAATGGCGATTTTCCTAACTACCAGATAGATTATATTATGGTGAGCCCGCAATTTGATGTGGCATCGTACCAGATTATAGAAAAAAAACTATCAGACCATTTTCCGCTTCGTAGTGATTTAATATTGAATTAGTAAAAGTATGTAAAAAAGCATCGACCGGGTTTATGTTTGCGATTAGCCCAAACAGTGCAGCGGTTATCGGCCTCAGTATACTTTTACGCATTTGCTGCTCCGGTAATTCTCTTTTTCGGCAACTATCATATACTTGTAAGCTTTAATATTCAGATGGCCGACATTAGCTTAAAATTGAAAAAATCGTAAGTTTGCCCTCATGAAACAAAATTTGTTTGTTTACAATACTTTATCCCGCAAAAAAGAAGAATTTAAAGCACTTAATGCCCCACATGTGGGTATGTACGTGTGTGGTCCCACTGTATACAGCGATGTACATTTGGGTAACTGCCGTACCTATATATCTTTCGATCTGATGTTCCGTTACCTCAATCACCTGGGGTACAAGGTGCGTTATGTGCGTAACGTAACCGATGCTGGCCACCTGGAGGGGGATGCCGGAGACGAAGGAGAAGATAAAATATCAAAAAAGGCAAAGCTTGCCCAACTGGAGCCTATGGAAATTGTACAAAAGTACACAGTGGGTTTTCATGAAGTAATGCAGATACTCAATACGCTACCACCAAGTATTGAGCCAACAGCTACCGGCCATATTGTTGAGCAGATTGAGATGGTAAAGGTGATACTTGAAAAAGGGTATGCCTACGAGGTGGATGGCTCAGTTTATTTCGACGTTGAAAAGTATAACAAAACCAAGGATTATGGTGTATTAAGCGGCCGCAATTTAGAAGACCTGATGAACAACACCCGTACACTGGGCGGTCAACAGGAAAAACATGGCAAGCTTGATTTTGCCCTGTGGATAAAAGCCAAACCCGAGCACCTGATGAAGTGGCCTTCGCCATGGGGTGTAGGTTTCCCCGGCTGGCATTTAGAATGCTCGGCCATGAGCCAGAAATATTTAGGAGATCAGTTTGATATCCATGGCGGCGGCCTTGACCTGGTACCTACCCACCATACCAACGAAATAGCTCAGCACGTTGCCTGCTGTGGTAAAAACCCGGCTAATTACTGGGTGCATACCAATATGCTTACCGTTAACGGCCAAAAAATGTCAAAATCATTAGGCAATAGCTTTTTACCGCATGAGCTTTTTAGCGGCGAAAACTCTATCCTGAATAAAGGCTACAGCCCTATGACCGTTAGGTTTTTTATGCTGCAGGCCCATTATCGGAGCACACTTGATTTTGGAAATGAGGCTATGGAGGCATCTGAAAAAGGTTTCAGGCGCTTGATGAATGCCTATGCCCTTCTTAATGTCTTAAAGGTATCTGCCAATACCGAAATTGAAATTGAACCGCTATTGCAACGCTGCTACGCGGCCATGAATGATGATTTTAATAGCCCGGTATTAATTGCCGAACTATTTGAGGCATCGCGGATCATCAATTCGGTAAATGATGGTAAAATGAAGATAAATGAAGCAAACCTGGAGCTGCTTAAAAACCTTATGCACACCTTTGTATTGGATGTATTGGGCTTAAAGGATGAGCAGGCCGATAACGATGATCTGCCAAAGGTATTAAACCTGATAGTTGAACTCAGGAATGAAGCTAAAGCCAATAAAGACTATGCCACAAGCGACAAGATCCGCGAGGGTTTATCAAAAGTTGGATTTCAGCTAAAGGATAGTAAAGATGGCACGCTCTGGAGCAAAAGCTGATATATAGAACCAAGGGATTAAGAGACGAGGATAAATATTTGTCTTCGCCTCTACTTTTGATTGCTGTTTGCAACATAATGAAGCACGGAACAAAAGGGATATTTTCGTAACCCCTAACGCTACCTACAAAGAGTTGTAATAATTAAACAGCTTAGCCAGGTCTCTATCACTTTTAAAATCAATTTTATTACTTATAATAAACGCCCGAACATTCTCCCCTTTATCACTTAAGGCAGTCATTACGTTTTTTTGCACTGGCTTAAACTTAGTAAGTTTATTATCCTTTAACAAGTAATAAACAGCATCCTTTAACGCAAAAGTTTTTGTTACTGTTGCTGAGTTAAAAACCTGATCTGAGTGAATCACCYTTTTATAGCGTTTTAACATTTTGACCTTACCATCAGCAATTACCTGGTAAAACGACGTTGGTGTTTGCTCATCAACAGCCGGGTAGCCATTACTGAATACTAAAGGCAAAAGATTGCTTTCCGGTATTCCAAACGTATCAAACCGGAAACTTTTAACAGGCTCAACAAAGGCCAGGGCCAATGAATCCCTGGGGCTTTGAAATAAAAGTTCATCCTTTATCAGGTCATATTTGAGTTTTGCCAGCATAGTTTTGCCGCTAACCAGGCTAACGGTACCCGGAAACCAGTTTGCGGCGAGGTATGGACTACCTTCAACATCAATATAAAGCTGCTCCATAACGGGCTTGCCCTGGTTATCGTTTAACATCTGCGTTTGTGCATTTGCAAAAAAACAATTCACCAACAAGCCAGCTACACAAAAACTAAAAAGGGATATCTTCATAATAAGGTAATTTTATACGCAATTGGCATAACGCGTTTTTTAAACAAAACATTATGCATATTATTGACTTGTATACTTCAGCGGGCAACAACGGGCTGCTTTATGTGGCTAAGCACCTGTAAAACTACACAACAAATCAACATGATGAACACGAATTTTATTTTATTAAACTCATCCGGCCACAATTAAATATAATCGTTTTCGTTTCATATTAAACACAAAAACAGGTAATAGCATAAAACTATTCATATTTTGCGGCAATTTACATTGCATTACCGACTTAAAATTTATTACTAAATTGCCCTACCAAAATCTTATTAAAACATGAAGAAAATATTATTAGCCGCCACATTTATGAGCTATAGCTTTTTTGCTTTAGCGCAGTCGTCACCGGTTAAAGTAAGTAAGGTTGTTACTGCCGAAGAAGACTTTAATAAATTAGTTGAGCGTAAAGGAATAAAGGATGGTTTTTTGGCAGTTGCTGCTTCCGACGGTATTGTATTTAAACCGGATGCTGTGAAAATCGTCGATTTTTATAATAGCATTGACAAGCAGCCCGGCAAACTGAGTTGGCTTCCAAAATTTGCCCGCATATCTGCCAACGGCGATCTTGCGTTTACCGCCGGGCCATATATTTACCAAAATGGCAAAACTGAGGATGATAAGGTTTATGGTGATTATGTTTCCATCTGGCGTGCCGATGTTGATGATAATAATAAACTAAAACTATTAATTGACCTTGGGATACAACACCCCGAGCCGGAAGAAAAGGCTATTACTGATTTTAAAGACCCTGATGCCTCCTCAAAATCTGAGCCGAGCAAAGATCCCTTCACAGCAAAAAGTGTTATTGTAAATACCGATAAAATATTCAATCACTCGCTAACGCTATCGGCATTGGCCAGTTATAAAGAGTTTTTGAGTCCGGAAGGCCGCTACTATTTCCCTGGGTTTGAACCAATGACCGGACCAGATGTGATTATGAAATTTATAAATAACCAGGCCATTAGCATATCTGCCGAAACTATTGACGCGGGTCGTTCTACAAGCAACGACCTGGCCTACAGCTATGGCCATGCACGCATTACAAAAGGCAATGTAGTGAGTAACTACAACTATGTGCGCATATGGGAAATTGATCAATCAAAAAAATGGAATATTCTGCTTGAAGTGTTTTCGGCTATTGAAAACGAATAAAGACCTAACTTAATTATATTAAAAACAGCGATGAGTAAATTCCATCGCTGTTTTTTTTTTGCCTTTTTATTTTACCCTCATTAATGCAACTATGCCAAGCAGGTAAAACTTTATTTTATTCCTAAAGTTCCGCATACCTTAGCAAGCCCACGGGCTTTTAAATAATAAATTTCACGAAAGCAGCTGTAATACCTATAAAAAATTATTATTAGCTTTATAAAATATAAAAGCGTTCTGCTTTGTAAAACCTATGTATGTTTCATCAAATTAACACGCGGACACAATTGCGTTACGATCCTTGTGGGAATACACCTTGCAACGAGGTAAAGCCCCTGGTGCATATTATTGAAGATAACTATGATATGCGAATGGTAATAAAAGATGAATTTAAGAATGACTATCGCACTATTGATTCACAAAATGGCGTAATCGGATTCGAAAAAACCATCAGGAACATACCCGATGTAATAATAAGTGATATACAGTTGCCCGGGATTAACGGCGTTAATCTGTGCAAGCTATTAAAGGAAGACCTACGTACATCTCATATACCTATTGTATTAATAACCGGGTTCGGTGATCATGATGAAGGTTTAATTAACGGACTGGAGAACGGGGCAGATGATTATATGGTAAAGCCTTTTAGTTTTAACATTTTAAAAGCCCGGGTTAGTAACCTGATAAAAACAAGAAAGATATTATTAAATAAATTTACAAATGAGCATTACGCGCTGCAAAACAAACCCGGACTAAAAGATAATGATGAAGTGCTTTTAAAAACAACATATGAGGTTATTGAACAAAACATTAACAATCCAGCCTTTGAAGCCGACGATTTTGCAAGAGCTATAGGCATGAGCCGGGCTCAAACTTACCGTAAAATAAAAGCAATAACCGGCCTGTCCGTTAAGGAATTTATTCGCGTTACACGCCTCAGRAAAGCCGCCGGTATGCTTATCAGCACAGATCACAATATTTCTGAAATTGCTTACCAGGTAGGCTTTAGTTCATGCGCTTACTTTTCATCCTCCTTTAGCAATTACTTCAAAATTTCTCCAAGTAAATATGTTCTTTTAAACAAGGGCAAAACATCTTACAATTTTGATTTTTAATTGCTGATAGAACTATGCCCGCAAAAAAAACCATCGCATTTTACATTTTGCTTTGCCTTGCTTTGGGTAGCTGCAAAAAGGACAACATAGCTGTTGATGATATACCTGCCGAAATGCTGGCAGCTGTTAATGAGCTACGAAACACAGGCTGCACTTGTGGCACTGTTTATATGTCGCCCGTCCCTCCGGTTAAATGGAACAATAATCTGGAAGCCGCCGCTGCTGCACACGCAAAGGATATGTTTGTTAATAATTATTTTAACCACATATCCCCCGGCGGATCATCGCCCATACAAAGGGCTATTGAGGCAGGCTACACGGGTACGTATACAGGCGAGAATATTGGTACCGGCTACTACAACGTACAACAGGTAATGGATGCCTGGAAAAAAAGCGAGGATCATTGCAAAGCCATGATGGATAGCATATACGTAGATTTTGGAGCAGCAAGATATAATACTATTTGGGTGCAGGAGTTTGGCAGGTAACCAGGTGCCGGGCTAACTGTTGCTTTTGAAAAGATCAAAAAAAAGCGGATCATGCCTTAGCATGACCCGCTTTTTATATTAAGCTAAAAACTTATTAATTATTCAATAACGCTCACTTTAAGCATATTGGTTTTACCTTGTTTAATAATAGGCACTGCAGCAGTGTTTATTACCACATCGCCTATTTTAATCAGTTCTGCCGCTTTAAGAATATTGTTTACATCGCTTATAGTATTATCAGTACTTTCCAGCTTATCATAATAGAAAGACCGAACACCCCACACCAGGCTAAGCGCGTTTAGCAATTGCTTGTTTGCAGTAAATATGTAAGTACTTGCTTTAGGCCTGTGACTCGAGATCTGGAATGCGGTGTACCCAGAAGTTGTCATAGATACAATACCTACAGCGTTACTATTTTGTGCAAGATGCACTGCCGACTCGCAAACCGTATTGCTCAGGTAATCAGGTGAAGCAGGATCAGCATTTACTTCTTTAGATGAATTAAAGTTATAACCC
>NZ_JBFUKF010000264.1:0-7007 GCF_056400985.1 Mucilaginibacter sp. P4_G9
TTAATAATCTTCGTCGTCTTCTTCGTCAAAAGAATCAAATCCTCTGCCCAGATCATCATCCAACGGGCCATCAAAATCATCATTTAATAATCTTCGTCGTCTTCTTCGTCAAAAGAATCAAATCCTCTGCCCAGATCATCATCCAACGGGCCATCAAAATCATCATCGTCGTCATCAACCTTTTTCTTTGTTTTTGAGTCGAGAATCAGATCATCATTGTCTTCATTGTCATCTTCGGAATTGTCGATCTTCTTAGTAATCGGTTTTTTTGGCGCTCCCATTGTAACGGATTTTATTTGTAAAACTTTGTCAATAATACTTTAAATCGGATAAAAAGCAAGAATTTTTTTGAGACTTTTATTTCCTTATCCAATAGTAAAAATAATCAATTTCATTTTTATTAAAAAGATGAAATTAAAATTATTCTGTTTGTTCGCCTATAGCGATTGAATTACTGTTAAAATCTTTAATCTGAGGCAATTCCTGTATGCTGTTGATGCCGAAATAATCCATAAATAAGCCACTGGTGCCATAAAGTATTGGTTTTCCTAAGGCTTCCGACTTCCCAATTATAGCTATTAGCTCTTTTTCCAGTAGTTTTTGGATCGAATAATCGCAGTTTACACCGCGGATCTGCTCTACGTCAGTTTTGGTAACCGGCTGTTTGTAGGCGATGATGGCCAGGGTTTCCAACGCAGCCTGGCTCAATCTTTTTTTGGATCGCTGTAACTGCAACAGGTTAATAACAGGGTGGTATTGTTTTTTGGTGAAAAACTGGTATCCATTACCCACTTTTACCAGTTCGATGGCCAGTTTATCATCGCTATATTTTAGTTCGATAGCTTTAAGGCTTTCATTTACCTCATCTGTATTAAAATCGCGTTCAAAGGCAGCCTGCAAACAATACATGATCTCCTCCATACGGATACCCTGTTCTGACGCGAAAATGAGTGCTTCTATGTAATGTTCCATTTTTGTGAATGGTGGGGTGGTGAGTAGTGAATGGTGAGTAGTGAGCGGTGAATGGTTGGTTAAGTTAACAAGCAAAAACTCGCCACTCACCATTCACTACTCACCGCTCACCAATCAATAATTAATAACCTGTTCTTCAATTTCAACAGGCACATCGCGCCAATCGTATTTTTGGGTGCGTAGCTGTGGTTCAAAACCGGCTTCGAGGATAGATTCCTGGATACCTTTTGCAGTGAACCTGTGCGGAGCCCCTGCAGCCGAAACCACATTCTCTTCGATCATGATCGACCCAAAATCGTTAGCACCAGCGTGTAGGCACAACTGCGCTACCTGTTTACCAACGGTAAGCCATGAAGCCTGTATGTTTTTAATATTGGGAAGCATAATGCGGCTTAGTGCTATCATGCGGATGTATTCATCGCCGGTTACATTATTGGTAATGCCGCGTACCTTACGCAGCAGGGTACCATCATCCTGGAAAGGCCATGGGATAAAGGCCACAAAACCATAATGTCCTTCAGGCTTTTCTGCCTGTACCTCGCGAATCCAAACCAGGTGCTCAAAACGTTCTTCAATGGTTTCAATATGGCCAAACATCATGGTGGCAGATGTAGGCAAATTCAATTGATGAGCCGCACGCATTACATCCAACCACTCCCTGCCGCCGCATTTGCCTTTTGATATCAGGCGACGCACGCGATCGTTCAGGATCTCGGCACCCGCGCCGGGCAGTGAATCCAAGCCGGATTCTTTCATCGCCCGCAGCACATCAATATGGCTCATGCCTTCCAGTTTGGCCACGTGTGCAATCTCTGGCGGGCCTAAAGAGTGTAGTTTTAATTTAGGGTATAGCTGCTTCAGCTCCCTGAACAGGTCGGTATAAAACTTCAGCCCTAAGTCGGGGTGATGACCGCCCTGCAATAGCAGCTGATCGCCGCCGTAGCGGAAAGTTTCCTCTATCTTCTTTTTATAAGTTTCAATATCTGTAATGTAACTATCCTCGTGGCCCGGCCTGCGGAAAAAGTTACAGAACTTACAATTGGCTATACAAACGTTGGTGGTGTTAACGTTACGGTCTATCTGCCAGGTAACCTTACCATGCGGAACCTGCTTTTTACGCAATTCGTTGGCAGTGTACATGAGGTCGGCAGTGGATGCGTTGTTATACAGGTAAACGCCTTCATCCTCGGTTAAAAAATCAAACCGCAAAGCGCGTTGCAACAGATCGGCTGTGTTCATGTTAACAAAGATAAAGCTTTAGGTTATTAAAAGATTAATGTAAGGGCTAAGATTGACAAATTAATGAGAAGCCCCCCAGCCCCCTGGAAGGGGAGCAATAATAAACGAGGTTAATTGCAAATCAGAAACTCCCCCTTTAGGGGGTTGGGGGACTCACCTTCACACTATTATTCCCCCTGTTCAAATCCGGCAAAGCATTATCCGGGTCGATGGTTATGCTTTCAGCATCCTGTGTGGCTGGTAAGGTAACGGTTACCACTTTACGCTGCATCCAGGTTTCAACCGGCAGATAGCTGCGCTTTTTGCTGCCGTCTTTATATTTTATCTCTACGGTAAATGGCATAGGTAGCTGTTCCTTGTTCACAACGGTTATTTTTACCCCTTTAGTGGCATCACTAACTACATTTTTGGCATCTATAACAGCAATATCGCTAACCCAGTTGTTATAAAACCAGCCTTTCCAAAACCAGGATAGATCTTCGCCAGCCCCGTTTTCCATCGACCTGAAAAAATCATCCGGCTGTGGATGTTTATAGGCCCATTTGCTGACGTAGTTGCGGAAGGCATAGTCAAACCTGTCTTTACCCAATATCTGCTCGCGCAGTAAAACCAATCCGAATGCAGGCTTAAAATACACTAATGGATGGCGGTATTTTTCGGGTGTGGCGTCCGCAGCTGTCATAATTGGCGGCGAGCCGGCGTCAGTTAAAATCGGGATGATCTCATCGGCAGGGTTGCCGCCGCCGGGCGCATACTCGCCATCACGTTTGGGGGCGTACTCGCCTTTATTAAAGGCATCTGATGCATAAATATCTATGAACGTGTTAAATCCTTCATCCATCCAGCCAAAGCGGCGCTCGTTTGATCCTACGATCATCGGGAACCAATTGTGACCAATTTCATGAGCGGTTACCCAATAAAGTTCTTTGTCTTTATCGGTAATGCCGTCAAATACAATGCCCGGGTATTCCATACCACCTGCAATACCGGCTTCGTTAATGGCAACGGGATAGGGGTAAACAAACCATTTTTCTGAAAAATACTCAATCGATTTTTTCAAATATTCGGTAGCCCGGTTCCATGCATCGGCGCCAACGCTTTCGGCAGGGTATACCGACATGGCCAGTGATTTTTTGCCGCCGGGTAAATTTACCCTGGCAGCATCCCATATATAAGCTTTTGAGGCACCAAAGGCAACATCGCGGGTGTTAAGCATTTTATAATGCCAGGTAAGCGTACCTTTGTTTACCGGGCGGCTTAACGGATCGGTCACCTCGGCCAGATTGCGGATCATGATGGTTTTGTCGCTGTTACGGGCTTCATCCAAACGGGCAATTTGCTTAGCTGTAAGCACTTCCTTAGGGTTTACCAATTCGCCCGATCCAGCTACTATCATATCCCAGGGTACGGTAACCTGGTAATCAAAGTCGCCATAATCCAGGTAAAACTCGCCTGCTCCTAAAAACGGCAGAGTATGCCAGCCCTGGCTATCGTCATAAACACACATGCGCGGAAACCATTGGGCTATCTCATATATCTTGCCATTTTTAGTATCTACATAATCGGTACGGTTGCCAAAATCGCCGGGAATGGTATAATGGTATTTGATCCTTAAGCGGAGGGCTCCTTTGCCCAAAGCATGGGGCAGGCGTACCTGCATCCGGGTATCGGTAATAACAAAGGGTATTTGTTTAACAATGTCGCCCAGGTCTAATGCCACCGATTCTATGGTATAACCGTTGGTATGTTGGTTTGGGCCTGGCACCCGGCCGGTAAAAAAGTTGGAGCGGGCTTCTTTTTTATAGGTGTTTTGATCCAATTGCAGCCACAGGTATTGTAATTCATCGGGACTGTTGTTGATATAATCTATCGATACCGTACCATCAATGGTTTTGTTTACGGTATCCAGCGTTACTTTAATGTTATAATTAGCCCTATTCTGCCAGTATTTTGGTCCCGGATCGCCATTGGCCGAGTGAAATTCATTACCCTTTTCGCTATAAAACTGCGGCGAAAATGCTGTTGCCGGATTATAGTTTGAGGTAGTATCGCCGGGGTTTATCTTTCTTTTTTGAGCCTGGGCATTAACAGCCAAAAGTGYAAGTAAAACTAAGCCTGTAAATTTAATTTTCATGGGGATGCTTTAATGGAAGCAATATACAAAGGATGCCCGGAAATTTTATTTTGCTTTAGAAATGATACGAAAAATTAAAAAGATTTATGGAAAGCCTGATCTGCCTGCATCATATAGAAAATTCACTCAGAGGCTGTTTAAATTTGATTTATTAAGTGTTCCATTTGAGTGCAGTGGAACACCCCGAACGCTTTGGAACGCATTGTGGTTGATTATCAATAACTTAAGCTTTTTAAAAACCAACAAAGACCGGAACACTTATGCAGCTGATAATCAACATTATAAATCCAATTATTAACTTATGATTAAAATTAAGCTGGCGGACTGTAGTTCGATATCTGAATTTATCTCGCGCAAAGATGCAAAGTGATTTACTTCTTGTTTCTTTGTTAGTTAATTTCTATATAGTGTTCCTGTCTTCACTATAAATGCACTTTTTTGAAGAAAAATCAATTTATATCGGGATATATAGAGCCGGATTAATTGGAAACTTATCATCCACCTATCTCACAAATCCGGCTAATTTTAGCCTCAATTTAAGAGCCACAAAAGTTATAAATCAAAAACTCATAGTTTAATGGAACTTAAGAATAGTTTAACGTTATTTAACAAAGGAAGATTTTGCTAAATAACACTTTTTTGTTTCAAAATGGGAACATGGCCCTTTGATGCTTAAATGTACACGAGTATTAGTTCGGTTGACCTTATAGTCGGAGGCATTTCTGTACGATATTCTTTTACCAGGGGCATGTGGCATAAAATAAAAAGAATATTTTAGTGTTTTACTAAACATCGCATTTTGCATTTCCCCGTAAACATCCCCATAGGCAAATCCTCCATCCCGGTACATTTTGTGTGCGAAACATTGGCCTATTTTTTAGGTTACCGTTATTATGCCTGGTTGCGCCGGAATACCCGTGACCAGATCAGCACCGAAAACCGGCTCATCATTTTTATCGGTGCAGCCTTCGGTGCATTTGTAGGCTCGCATGTGGTTGGGATTTTAGAAAATCCTACATTGCTGTCAAAGTTTAACCTTATTTATTTTATGGGCAATAAAACCATAGTGGGCGGGATGTTAGGTGGGCTGATAGGAGTAGAGCTTACCAAAAAAAAGATCGGCGTAACCGTGTCTTCCGGCGATATAATGGTTTACCCTTTGATATTGGCCATGATCATCGGCCGTACAGGCTGCTTCCTGGCCGGACCGGAAGACGGTACCTATGGCATAGCTTCCAAACTTCCCTGGGCAATTAACTTTGGCGATGGTATTCGCAGGCATCCCACCAACCTGTACGAAATTCTATTCTGGATAATGCTTTGGATAGTATTAAAAACGATTGAAAAGCGCCATCATTTTACCGATGGTTCAAAGTTTAAGCTATTTATGGTGAGTTACCTGCTATTCAGGCTTTTGGATGAGTTTATTAAACCCGATTACTTTTTTAGTTTCGGTCTTTCGGTAATACAGTTAGTTTGTATCGCAGGTATTTTGTATTATTATAAAGTATTTCTGTATCCATCAAAACTGATAAAAACCTATGCCTGAACGCCCGTATATTTATTATGATTTTACGCTAAGCATTTGTTCTACTTGCTTGCGCAGGGTTGATGCCAAGATAGTTTTTGAGGACGATAAGGTGTACATGCTTAAAAACTGCCGTCAGCATGGTTTTGAAAAGGTGCTTATAGCCACCGATATAGAATATTATAAAAACTGCCGCAATTATGCCAAGCGCAGCGAAATGCCGTTAAAATTTAATGCCAAAACGCATTATGGCTGCCCTTATGATTGTGGTTTGTGCCAGGATCATGAACAGCATTCCTGCTTAACGGTTATTGAGGTTACAGATAGGTGCAATTTAAGCTGCCCAACCTGTTATGCCATGTCGTCGCCCACGTATGGCAGGCACCGTACCCTGCAGGAAATTGAGCAAATGCTGGATGTAATTGTAGAAAATGAAGGCCAGCCTGATGTGGTACAGATAAGCGGGGGAGAGCCAACCGTACACCCACAGTTTTTTGAAATCCTGGATATCGCCAAAACAAAACCCATCAAACACCTGATGCTGAATACCAATGGCATAAGGATAGCCAAGGACGAAAGCTTTGTAAAACGACTGGCCACTTATATGCCCGATTTTGAGATCTACCTGCAATTTGATTCTTTTAAGAAAGAGGCATTGGAGCAGCTAAGGGGAGAAGATCTGCGCGAAGTACGATTAAAAGCTATAGAACATCTTAATAAATATAACTTATCGACCACATTGGTAGTCACCCTGCAAAAAGGCTTAAATACTGATGAAATAGGTGCTATAATTGAATACGCGCTTAAACAACCCTGCATTCGCGGCGTAACTTTTCAACCAACACAACAGGCCGGTAGATTGGAGAATTTTAATGAGCAAACCGACCGTTATACACTTACCGAAGTGCGTACCGCTATATTGGAGCAAACCAACATCTTCAATAAAAACGACCTGATCCCGGTGCCCTGCAACCCCGATGCGCTGGTAATGGCTTATGCTTTAAAACTGGGCGACCAGGTATTCCCGCTCACCAGGATGATAAACCCGGATGACCTGCTGGATAATTCCAAAAATACCATCGTTTATGAGCAGGATGAAAAGCTGAAAGGGCATTTACTCAATATGTTTAGCAC
>NZ_JBFUKF010000265.1:0-6999 GCF_056400985.1 Mucilaginibacter sp. P4_G9
ACATACGATACGCTGACATTTGAGCGATTGAACCCTGTAATACAGCTATTGGCATTCATTTCGGTAATTATCTACCTATGCCGATGTTATAAACTCATCGAAAACTTTTACCAACAGCTGAAATTTAATGGAGGCGACCGGTACCGGCACGAGCTGCGGTGGCTGCGTAACTTATTGACAGGTTTCGGGCTGTTATGGCTGTTGTGGATACCCTTTATAGCTGTAGACTATTTTTATTACAATTACCAATTAGGCGTACAGGCTTACTATCCCTTGTATCTCCTTTTAGTGTCAATGATGATCTGGATGGCGGCGGAGGCCTTTTTAAGGCCGGAAATTGGCGTTCCGGGAGATACAGTACTGGTTTTAAAGCCATTACTACCGGCAGAGCTGAAGCAAAAAAGTATTTGGCTGAAAAAAGTCGTTAAAGAAAACCGCTATTACCAGGACCCGGAATTAGGCCTGAGTTCACTTGCTGAAAAGCTTGACCTGCACACCCATGAATTATCCCGCGTCATCAATACTGTGCTCAAAAAAAGCTTCAATGATTTTATCAATGAATATCGCGTTGCAAACGTTGTTCAGAAAATGCAGAACCCGGCTTATGACCATATCACCCTGCTGGGTATTGCATTTGAATCGGGCTTCAATTCTAAAACTACTTTTAACCGTACTTTCAAACAGATAACCGGAAAAAGCCCGGTGGAATATAAGAACGAACTGAAAAAAGAGCGCCCATCTTATAATATGGGGCGTTATCCCCGGTTTGCGAAGGTAATTTCGTTCCATGAAACCACTCCCGGGTGGTCTCCTGAGAAATTAAACCGCAATTACATGTTTAAAAATTATTTGAAAATAGCACGGCGTAACCTGGTGCGCAATAAAAGTTATACCGCTATTAATGTTACCGGCCTGGCAGTGGGCATTGCCGTTTGTATGGTGATTTTTATCATTATACAATTTCAAACAAGCTTCGATACTTTTCATGCAAAGAAGGATCGCACCTATCGTGTGCTGACCGAGTTTCATTACGAAGAAGGAGGAAATATTTCTTACAAAACAGCCGTCCCTTTTCCAATGCCTTTAGGACTGAAAACGTCTTTTCCCCAAATAGAACAGGTAGCTCCAATTTTTGCCAGCCACGATGATCAGTTGCTGATTGTTGATAATAATGGAAATACGGAAAAAAATTTCAAGGAGCAGCACGGTCTATTTTACATGGACCCTTCATTCTTTAAAATATTCGATTTCCCGCTGCTGGCAGGTTCTTATGAATCATTAAAAGATCCGAACAACGTATTGCTTACCAAAGAGACCGCTGAAAAATATTTCGGCGACTGGAAAACAGCAATAGGCAGAACCATTAAACTGCAAATGGGCGGCTATATGTTCGAACACGGCGTCGACGTATTAAAAGTTTCGGGCATTTTGGCCACCATACCGGCAAATTCAGATTTTCAGCTAAAGGTTGTTGTGGCCTATGGAACGGGTTTTACCGGGGATTATTTGGCAAAATCAACCGATTGGGATGGGAATGTAGGCGGTTTTGGCTGCTATATTTTGCTGCCGCCGAACACGTCTGCCGACAATTTCAACCAGCAATTAAGCGCTTACTTCCACAAGGTAGAATCGCCGGGCAATACCGACAGGCATTTTATCCAGCCGTTAGGTGCGGTGCATTATGATACGCAGGTTGGTGATTACAGCAACAAAACAATCAGCCATCAACTGCTCAATGTATTGTGGCTCATTGCAGCATTCATCCTGTTAATTGCCTGCGTAAACTTTGTCAACCTCTCCACTGCGCAAGCCGTTAACCGGGCGAAGGAGGTTGGTGTTAGAAAAGTGTTGGGAAGTAGTAAAACTCAATTGCAGATCCAGTTCATCGTTGAAACATTTTTAATAGTTATAAGTGCTGTAATGCTCGCGGGCTTTATTACCATGCTTGCATTGCCTTCTGTAGGGACACTTTTAGAACTTTCGCTTTCATTCAACATTTTCAGCAATCCCGCAATTATCTTATTTCTTTTGGCTGTAACCATCGTAGTTACCGCACTCGCAGGCTTTTATCCCGCTATTGTTTTATCGCGTTTTAATCCGGTTAATGCGCTAAAGAGTAAGCTCACATCAAATGCCAACGGAATTTCATTACGAAGAGGGTTGGTAGTGTTTCAATTCATCATTGCGCAGGCGCTCATCATCGGAACGCTCATTATTGTAAAGCAAATGGATTATTTTATGAACCAGCCGCTGGGCTTTGATAAAGACGCCATCATCAATGTTCCTTTCCGTGTGGATAGTCTTCGCCTCAGCAAGCTGGGTTATTTAAAGAAAGAATTATTGTCTGTAAAAGGCGTGCAGGCGGTTACTTATAGTTCCAACACCCCGGTTGAAAATGGCACCGATCTGTGGAGCGTTATCAAGTATAATCATGCAGTAAAACAAACAGACTTCCAGGTTATTACCAGGTTCGCCGACAACGAATACGTGTCCGCTTACAAATTGCCGCTTATAGCCGGCCGGAATGTGAACCCCTCTGATACCGCCGGAGAATTTCTGGTAAACGAGTCTTTGGTGAAAACTTTGGGACTGAAAAAACCAGAGGACATATTAAACAAGCCTATGTCCACCTGGCATGATCAGATCAAAGGAACTGTTGTTGGCGTATTAAAAGATTTCCATGACCGGTCTTTCCGCAATGACCTCGCACCATTGCTGGTTACCCCCGACAATGCCATGTACAACCAGGTTGGGATAAAGCTGGCAACTCCAAATATTTCTGCTACCATGCAATCGGTAAAAAAAGTATTTGATAAAACATTTCCCGATTTTGTTTATGAATACAAATTCCTCGATGAAAAAATTGCGAGTTTTTACAAACAGGAAAACCAGTTATCGCAGCTGTATAAAATTTTTGCAGCAATAGCCATATTCCTTAGCTGTCTTGGGTTGTATGGTTTAGCCTCATTCATGGCAGTGCAGCGAATAAAAGAAGTTGGTATCCGTAAAGTACTTGGTGCTACTGCAGGCACCATCGTTTATTTGTTTTCAAAAGAATTTATCATACTCATTGCAATTGCCTTTGCCATTGCTGCACCCATTGCATGGTATTACATGCACCAATGGCTGCAAGCTTATGTTTATCGCATCAATATCAGTTGGTGGTTATTTGCTGCCGGCGGACTTGCTTCAATAATTATTGCACTTGCAACCATAAGTTTCCAGGCAATAAAAGCAGCAATGGCCAACCCGGTGAAGAGTTTGAGAAGTGAATAGCTTTTGCCCGAGAAGCTTCATTGTCGAGCCCCACTTGCAGCAATACTTTTGTTATGCGTTCGTGCTACTGTCGTCACGAAGATCTGTCGTTTTAACTATGCACTCATTTTTTTATCGGCTCATAGTAAAGAGTTATTGCACCGCAACCAAATGTTTTTGTTTTTAAGAGTTTAAGATCAACTCTATCTTTCACGTTTTTAAATAATGGTAAGCCGCTTCCTAAAACAGTTGGCTGAACGCTAAGTTGGTATTCATCTATTAAGTCAAGCTGCGTTAAGGCTACTATTAAACCTGGGCTGCCAACTAAAATGGGTTTACCCGCTTGTTGCTTAAGCTCTAAAACTTCTTGTTTAATGACTTCTTTTTTCAATGTTGTATTTTTCCAATCAACATTTTTCAGCGTGCGGGAAAAAACAATCTTTGAAATATTGTCTATTAATACTGCAAAATCATCCATTGGTTTGTTACCGGTAGGATTTTTTACCACAGATGGCCAATAACTTTCCATAAGTTGATAGGTTATCCTTCCGTATATAAGGGTGCCTGCGTTGCTTAATAGCTCATTATAATGCTGATGTATTTCATCATCTGCAATCATTGCCGTGTGATCGCAAAACCCGTCAAGTGTCATGTTCATTGCTGCAATTAGTTTTCTCATGGCTTTGTTTTTAATTGCTATTGTTTTTTGTTTGTTTCTTGCAGAAGGTTCAGGTTAGCACTACCGCCAGTAAGCACGTATAATCTGGTTTTAGGCGTTATAATGGGGGCTGACTGTGCCAATCCCCCCTCAAATTTATGCAAAATCGATTCGCACCCATCGCTTTCCGAAGTTTATAACTTCGGACCAATATGCTGATAGCCTACAACTATCGAATCTTAAATAATTTGTTTCGACTTTTCGATAGTATAACGATTCGTTTTAGTTACGGGTTTGAGTGGATAAATTTGTTACTTATTGTCATCCCAATAATAATTGTGAATAAGATTGTCCTTTTCCAACAAAGTTGCCAGTGTGCCATTGATTGATGAAGCAAGTCCTTCTATTTTTGTCTTTTTTCCATTTGCTTTGACAATTATTTCGGCATTATGTTCATTCGCATCACCGTCCCAATTATCATCTATTTCATAGGTTGCGTTATTGTTTTTAAAAGACAGGGAATGTATTTCGGTTGGAGAATTGTTAACGCCGCTTCTTGAATAGCCATCGTATCTGAAAGCTTTCCATGATGTTGCATTTAGCAAAGCCGGATATTGTAGTTCCGCTTTGCCTTTTGTGCCAAAGCGATAAACAATATATTTATTGTCTTTCTGTGTACAAACAAGCACTATTTTATTGCTTGATTGTAGCGTAAATCCATACAAAACCTTTTCGTTGGCCTTTTGCAATACACCGTAGTCAACTTTTTTTTGTGCGAAAATTGAGTTAGTGAATAATAAGATTGAAAATAGTAATAAGATAAGTTTCATAGTTGATTTTCTCCTGTTAGACTGTTAATCCGGATATTCCATACGGGACTTAAATATAAACAGATTTAGGATCTGCGCAATGCTGAATATCTCGAAACAAAAAAGCCTCAAATCTTTCGACTTAAGGCTTTTCATTTACTTGGGTAGCGGGCACAGGGCTATTATCGAGCCGTTTAACGCATGTCTGGCAAATATTCGCTAACATTTAAGTTAGTTCAACCGGCGAGTTGCCTGCTATTTTGTAAAAATGTTATGTTTACTTTATCACCTCACTCACCAAAATGGTAGGACTGACATTGGTGTAATTTGAAAAATCCGCACGAATGGCGTCTATATGCGGCCCGATAGCCGCTTGATAATCGCTTAGGCTTTTTACGTAAAATATACCTATAGCCATAAAAGGCAGTGATTGGTTAGGAATACCACTGGCAAGCCCTTTTTCAATAGTGTATTTAATCAAATTTGATCCTAAAAATCCTGCTACCATAGGCATATGCTTAGTTTCATAATACTCCATATTAAAGGTTTTACCTTCAGCATAAGGGTACATGATGGATATTTTAATTAAGCCTCTTTCAACAACAGCCATGTTCTGTTTTTCTTGACTAAATGCGGCAAAACAAGAAGTTAAAAGCAAAAACGATACAATTAGTTTTAATTTCATACCTGATATAGTGACTGATAAGATGTTCAATTTAAGTATTATTATACAAATACTAAAATATTGGCGATATGAGCCCGACGAGCTACAAGGTAGTAAAACACAAAAGCCTCTCAGATTTCTCTGAAAGGCTTTTTATTTACTGGGTAGCGGGAGCAGGACTCGAACCTACGACCTTCGGGTTATGAGCCCGACGAGCTACCAACTGCTCCATCCCGCACTATTTTGTTGTTTATTGCTTTTCGGCATAACCTCGAAAAGCTCTTTCCAATTGTCAAAATGCAATTTGCACTCCGTTTTAATTGGACTGCAAAGATATAATTCGTTTCTTTGCAGTCCAAATATATTTTTAATTATTTTTATATGAGTCACCAGGCAGGTTTTGTAAGTATAATTGGTAAGCCCAATGCAGGGAAATCAACCCTTATGAACGCCCTCGTTGGCGAAAAAATGTCAATTATCACCCCCAAAGCGCAAACCACAAGGCACCGTATTTTGGGAATTGTTAACGATGAAAACTACCAGATTGTATTTTCTGATACGCCCGGAGTTATCAAACCTCATTATGCGCTGCACGAAAGTATGATGCACCAGGTAGATGGCTCCATTGTTGATGCCGACCTGATTTTGCTGGTTACCGATATTTACGAGGAGTACGACGAAACCGACGTATTAAAAAAACTGGAAGGGTCATTGGCCCCCGTTGCCGTACTGATAAACAAGATTGACCAAAGCGACGAGGAAACCGTAAAAAAGAAAGTGGAGTTTTGGCAGGAGAAATTAAACCCTAAAGCCATTTTCGCCATATCGGCATTATTGGGCCACAATATTAAAGCCATTATGGATTTTGTGATAGGTAACTTGCCCGAGCACCCGGCCTATTATGAAAAAGATCAGCTGACGGACAGGAACGATCGCTTCTTTGCATCAGAAATGATTCGCGCCCAGTTACTTAAACAATATAAAAAGGAAATTCCTTACAGCGCCGAGGTAATTGTAACCGCTTTTGTTGAAGGCGAAAAGCTGCACCGCATCAGTGCCGAAATTATTGTGGAGCGCGATTCGCAAAAAAACATCATCATTGGCCAGGGTGGCAGCATGCTTAAAATAGTAGGCACTTACGCCCGCCGCGATATGGAAGATTTTTTTCAGAAGAAAGTTTTCCTGGAGATGTTTGTAAAAGTGATCCCGGATTGGCGCAGCAAAAAAAATTACCTTAAAAAATTCGGATACGAATAAATAGATATGAGAATTGAGATGTGAGATTTGAGAAAAATCTGGCATCCGGTTAGCAAAAGAATTAATTTTGATGTAATTTTTAAGATTAGGCAGGAAGTAAAGCTTCTGTCTCATATCTCAAATCTCACATCTCAAATCTAAACAAAAGCATGAGTAACATAGTAGCCATAGTTGGCCGCCCCAACGTAGGCAAATCAACTTTATATAACCGCTTAACCGAAACACGTAAAGCCATTGTCGACGATTTTAGCGGCGTAACCCGCGACAGGCACTACGGTGTATCTGAGTGGACCAATCACCAGTTTACCGTAATTGATACCGGGGGCTATGTAGCCAACTCTGTTGATGTTTTTGAG
>NZ_JBFUKF010000266.1:0-6960 GCF_056400985.1 Mucilaginibacter sp. P4_G9
CTAATTAGGCTACGATTTTAATAAATGTAGTTATTGCACCGCTGCAAATCAGCTTGTTTTACACCGCAAACACCTATAATCAATAGTGTTGCTACCTTTCGCCACCTCATTATACTCAATCACTAAGGTGGCGTCCGCACACACAAAAACAATCAATGTTTTGATGCCTATTGATTTTTACAATTTGATTCTATATACTTACAAAATCTATAGGTAAGCTCTCTGCTTACCATTGTGATAAGGTTTAGGTTTAAAGTCCCCGGCGGCGAGCGCTTAGGGGGCTTTTATTTTGATTATAGAAACCATGATGTAAACACCTGGTATTTTTTTTCAAAAAATCCACTTTGCTGCCAGCAATAAAAGGTAATTTCGCTTCCTGTTTTCCAGGGATACTACTTATTAATTTATGTCTTCAGATCATTCTATTTTACCAGTTCAGGCAGACCTTGTCCAAATTATTTCCAAGTATATACTACTCCAGGAAAGCCGCAAAAACCTAAAAGGGCGATGTCCTTTCCATAAGGACCTGGCAACCTCACTGATGGTTTCTCCTGAGAAAAATATTTTCCAGTGTTTTGGTTGCGGCAAGGGCGGTGGCCCTGTAGAATTCGTGATGGCAATAGAGAACAAAACAAGAGAAGAAGCGATACAGCTGATCACGATGCAAAAAAACTAATTAAAACAGCAGCCGGCCTCTGTTTTAATTAGTTTTAAGTGTCTTTTTAAACTATAAAGCCATCATTACTAAACTTTGGTTAGTAATGATGGCTTTAACATATGGTTTGATGATTACTATCAGGGAAACTTCACTGCGCTATATGATGACACATCGGTTTGGGGAATATTGGCGTTGTATTGTCTATTAATAGCGCTGATAAATTGGTTAGCCACAACAGCATAGCCTCTTGGCGTTAAATGTACCCCATCCAGCGAAAAAATACCGCCACTAATATAGTTTGAACTTAAACTTATCCCATTAATAAGTAAACCGGATTGTTTTATGTTATTCAGAAAGGTAAAAGCGTCAAAAACCGCCAGGCCTTTGGCCGCAGCAACTGATTTAATGGTTCCGTTATAGGAGTTCACATAATCAAGGGTCATCGCGGCTTCATTTTGATCGAGCACATATTTATTATCAATGGGGGTATATGGAGTCAGGCCATACGGCAGGTTCCCGTATGGTGTCGATACGGTTTGCCCTATCATACTTGTTGGAAAAGAGAGTATAATAAGATCGGATGCTGTGGCCGCCCTTGGCGCATAGGTAGTGCCCGAAACGAGGGCATTAACATAAATCGCAGTAACAGCAGGATTAACCTTTTTAACCCCGGCCAAAATTGCATTTACAGTTTTGGTAGTAAAATAAGGCACCGATGTAACATCAGGTATGGTTGCTACTACGCCTTTTGCACCGCTTGCAGTAAGCTTATTGATAAGCACATTATATAACTGCGCAAAGGTGCTTTTATCTGTCAGTGCATCACCGGCACCGCCAGAAGTAGCATATAGCAGCGCATCATTATAACCAAGCCAGTTGGAGAAAAATGTAAAAGGTTTCGCGGTAACAAAATCAAGATAGGTTGTAGTATTGGTTGGTGCGTCCCCGGGTAACAGGCGCTCAAAAAAACCATTAAGATTACCATATGGAGCATAGGCTATATGTAGTAATTTTATGCCCGATACGCCGTAATTATTGAGTTCGCCTGCATATTTGGTATATAAAGTAACATTGCCAAAACCAGGTACTGCCAAAACGCCCCTTACAGCCAGGTTTGTGGTAACAGTGGTAGTAATGGGCGTTCCATCCGCATTAAAGCCGCTGAGTTTTACATAACCAGAACCATTTGCCTGGTCGGCGGTAAAAAGTGGCTGGGTAAACGCTCCGCCCCCTACAGTTAACATTTGTTTGGCAATTATGCCCGGATATGAGTTTAACTGCCCCTCACGATATAATCCTCCATCGGCATAACCCGCTGTTAATGAATTACCAATGGATATATATCGTGAAAAATCAGCATTTCCTTTGGATGGTTTAAAAGTATTAATCTCGGGCTTGCAGGCTGCAAGGCCTATTAGGCCGAGGATAAAAAGGTAACGGTAGCTATATTTTTTAAAAGTCTTCATCTGTTTGTTGTTTTGGATTTACCAGTGATAAGCAAGAGAAATGCCCGGGATGTATACATCGGTTTTAAATGTGCCTGATAATTGCGACTGAATATTAGTTTGCGTCCGTGACATCAGGTGTTCATATTCAAAACTAAAGTCGATATCAATATGGCGGGTGGCATGGTAGCCCAAACCTGTTGTTAAAAATATACGGTTGGCATCAGGTGCTTCGGGGGTAACATAACCATCACGAACGGCGGTGCTGGCATAACCGCCGCCGGCGCGGATATCAAATTTAGTATTGGCCTTATACTGGCCGCCTGCCCTTAACGACACTGCGTTTTTGTAGTTACGCTGAGAATAAGTATCCTGTAATGCAGCAGTATTGGTTGTATAATTAAATGCCAGTTGCTTATAAACGCTCCAGTTAACGTAGTTAACATCAAAAGCAAGTATGAGCTTTTTGTTAGGATAGATACCGAAACCAAGAGATGTAGTTGCCGGTAAAGGTATGGCAGCACTAAAAGTATTAGGCTGAGGAAAGCTGGTTTTCAGGGAAGCAGGTATGGTAAAGATGGCATCCCCTTTATTAATGGTGGTTTTTACTTTTGAGCGGTACGTTAAACCAACAGTAAAACATTCAGATGGTTTATAATAAACACCCGCATTCCAGCCATATCCATTGCCTGATCCTTTTAATTGGGCTTGCCCGTCCTGCCCGTTTTGATTTGATATCGGGATAGCCTGGGTTAAGTCAACAATACCCCGGTTGTACACAAAGCCTGCGCCTATACTCAAATTTTTAGCTACTTTAACACTCAGGGTAGGTTGAAAATAGATTGCCTTAAGATTCAGGCTTTCCAGCGAATATTTCCCGGCCCAGTCGTGTCCCCAGTCGGTAAGCCCGCCAAAAGGGGTATAAACAGCCATACCCAGTTTCCACCACGATGATTTAGGGCCTACTGCGGCATAAAAACTAAAAGGGGTGGCAATCTTGTTGGCAGTGTGATACTGGGTCGATGTACCATTTGGGTTGAAAACTGACTTAAATACAAGCGGACTTATTCCGGCCTGGATGTAGTTACCGGGCAGCATAACAACAGCCCCGGGATTAAAAAACACGGATGCTCCATCCTGCACCAAACCGGTGCCTGTGTGCCCCATTGCAATCTGTTTCTGGCCTTCCAGGTTAACCTGGAACCCTTGTGCAAACGCAAACACCGGTAATAACGCGAATGCGAAGAGTAATAATTTTCTCATAATTTAATTGGTATAATTTGCAGGTAGCGTTGGGATTGCTCCTGTTGTTAATTAAAAATTAAAATTACTGCGTAAAACAATGAAAAAAAGGGCTATAATGCGGAGATATTAGTCAAAAAGTCGGTTGTAGAACTTTTAGACCTTTTTAAGCTGTAAATGAAGAAAATAGGACAACTCAGTTTATCAAAGTTTGCGGATCTGTATGCAGACAAACTTATCGGCCCGGAGTTTTTTGTAACAGACGAAAAGCAATTATTAAGCTTAAGTGAATATCCTTACCGTTCCGATGGCTATATTATAGGCATCTGTACACGGGGAACCGCCCAGGTAGAGGTAAACCTGCAGATTTACGATGCCAAACCCGATGCCATGCTGCTGGCTACACCTTTTCATGTATTGAGAATTTACCAAAGCAGCCCCGATTTTTTGTGCAGGTTTATTGTTTTTTCAAAAGCCTTCCTTACAGAAAACAATGTAAACAGCCATTTCCTTGAATCTTTCAGCTATTTTAAAAGTGCATCACTACCCGTAATATATCCCGAGCATCAGGACGCTAAAATGCTGCTCGAAATTTATGTACTGTTACAGCAAAAGCTCGACAGGCAGGACCACCCTTACCGAATGGAGATCTCCAGGAGCATACTCATCACACTATTATATGAAGTAGGATCTATTTATGAAAAGCAGCATGTAATAGTTAAAGGAAAACTAAACCGCAAGCAGGAACTGAATGTACTTTTCCAGGACCTGGTTTTTCATCACTATAAAGAACATCGCAACGTACAATATTACGCCGATGCCTTGTTTGTATCATCAAAACATCTTACAGAAACCATAAAAGATGTAACCGGCAGAACCGCAGGTGAATGGATAGATGATGCCGTAATTCTTGAAGCAAAAGTTTTATTAAGGAACCAGGAGATCAGCGTAGCTAATATAGCTTATGCCATTCACTTTCCGGATCAATCATCTTTTGGTAAATATTTTAAAAAACAAACCGGTTTATCGCCTTCAGATTACCGGATGGCTATTCCACGCTAATTAAGGCTATGCTATAGCCACTATTTTTCTTTCCGACTTTTTGACTAATATCTCCGCATTGCCGCCCTTTACGGCAGTGGGCATCGCCTTTAATTTTACCCCCGATTATTAAACCAGGTAGCGCTTGCTATCAAAACAATCTGGGACCTTAAATGGCCTGTAATTATTTACAAGATATAACATAAAAAACGCCATGAAAATATTAGTATGCATTAACCAGGTGCCGGATACTACAACCAAAATAATATTAAAAGATAATGATACGGCAATTAACAGCCAGGGTACTACCTATATACTTAACCCTTATGATGAATGGTATGCACTCATCCGCGCTATAGCGTTAAAAGAAAGTGGCCTTGCTGCCGAAGTCCATCTGATAAACGTTGGTAAGGCCGATGTAGAACCGGCAATGCGTAAAGCGCTTGCATTAGGAGGCGATGAAGCCATAAGGATTGACGCCGAAAGTAATGACCCGTACCAAACCGCTGTATATATTGCCGATTATGCTAAAAGTGTTGGGTACGATCTTGTATTGTGCGGCAAGGAATCAATAGATTATAACAATGGCACTACAGGTGTTATGCTTGCAGAATTGCTCGACATGGATTATATCGGTTTTGCAACAAGTATAAAAATTGAAGGTAGTGTTGCTACTATAAACCGTGAAATTGAAGGTGGGGAAGAAACCGATAGCTGTAACCTCCCACTTGTAATTTCATGCCAGAAAGGAGTTGCTGAAGCCCGGATCCCCAACATGCGCGGCATAATGGCCGCGCGTACACGCCCTTTAAAAGTTGTTGTGCCCGCTTCTGTATCCCCTTTAACCGCTATACTATCTTATGAATTACCGTCCGCCAAAGCAGGTGTAAAATTAGTAAGCGCCGATGATATGGACGAACTGGTAGCATTGCTCCATACCGAAGCCAAAGCCATTTAAATATTAACTATTGGCATAACATCTAACTAAATTAAACCCATATGTCTGTAATTGTATTGGTAGAACATACCGAGGGAAATATAAAAAAGAAAAGTTTTGAAGCCGTGCAGTATGCCGCCCAAATAGCGCAACAAACAGGCACTACTGTAACCGCTGTTGTTTTAGGGACAATTGCCGATGCGGAAATGGAAGCTTTAGGTAACTATGGGGCCGGTAAAGTAATCCATATTGCCGATAGTCGCCTTGATGAACTTCATGCAAGGGCTTATGCCACCGCTATGGTAAAAGCTGCACAGGCCGAAGATAGTAGGATCATTGTAACTCTTTATAATATTAATGGCCGGGCGGTTGCCCCCCGGGTAGCCGCACAATTAAAAGCCGGTATGGTGGCAGGGGCACTCTCCTATCCTGATCAGCGCAAAGGTTTCGCAATAAAAAAATCCGTCTTCTCGGGCAAGGCATTTGCCTGGGTTAATGTAGCAAGCGATATAAAAGTAATTATGCTCATGCCCAATACCTTCCCGCTAAATAAAACAGCCGGTAAAGCAACGGTTGAAAAACTGGATCTCCATTTTAGCGAAAAGGATTTTGGAATAAAAATAACTGCAGTAAATAAGGTCACGGGGGAAATCCCCCTTGGTGATGCTACCCTTGTAGTTTCTGGCGGCCGGGGCATGAAGGGCCCCGAAAACTGGGGACTGATAGAAAATCTTGCAAAAGAACTTGGTGCTGCAACGGCATGTTCACGTCCTGTAGCCGATGCACATTGGCGCCCCCATCATGAGCATGTGGGTCAAACAGGCGGTTCAATCCGCCCCGATCTTTATATAGCCGTAGGCATATCAGGTGCAATACAGCACCTGGCAGGAGTTAATGGCTCAAAAACCATTGTTGTAATTAATTCTGATCCTGAAGCGCCATTTTTTAAAGCTGCCAACTATGGCGTTGTAGGCGATGCCCTCACGATTTTGCCAAAGCTGGCAGCATCAGTAAAAAAGTTTAAAGAACAACATCATTAATAATAGTATGCACGTTTTTTATGAAGGCCAGGTACTTTGGTCGCAAATAGACGCTAACCAGCACATGAGACATTCGGCCTATGCCGATCTTGCCGCGCAGGCCAGGTTAAACATGCTCGAAARAGTAGGCTTAAATCCCGTAAAGCTTTTTGGCTACAAGGTAGGCCCTGTGCTTTTCAGGGAAGAGCTTTTTTATTTACGCGAAATAGCGCTTGGCGATTACGTTACAGTAAGCTGTGAAATTACCCGCTCAAGAGCAGATGGATCGCGCTGGACCATCAAACACGAGTTGTATCGTAGCGATGGTATAAAAGCCGCCACGATTATCACAGACGGCGCATGGATTGATCTGGAAAAACGAAGATTAACCATATTACCCGTTGAGTTGAGTAGCTTGTTTTTGGATTCGCCGCGTAGCAGCGATTATGTTGAAGATTTTCCTAAATCTAAACAATAGCCAATCATCGCCCCTAACCATAAAAAATTATAAAAATGAGTTTGAACAAAAACTTTGAAATGGCCGTTAAAGGAAGTAAAGAACTAACCAAGCGCCCTGATAATGATACGCTGCTTAAATTATACAGTTTGTACAAGCAG
>NZ_JBFUKF010000267.1:0-6939 GCF_056400985.1 Mucilaginibacter sp. P4_G9
AAACACGATAATAACCAGGAATATCAACGAACCGCAAACAATGATGATAACGGTGAGATCTGAGGCTTTTTCTGTTTTGTTTTTACGGACATTAAGCAATTTGTGTTCATTATCAATAACACCGGCAACAAGCTTGCGTATCATATCCATATTTTGCTTGCCTTTAACAAATATGTTATTTGCAACCATATATTCAAGCCCTTTGCTATCGCGGGTTTCAATATTTTCTTTTAAAATGTTACGCTGGGCGGCGACCAAAGAAATTAATGAATCGAGCCGTTTTTGTTGGGCGTGGTTATCTTTGGTGAGGGCTCTTAGTTCCTGCAAATCTCCGTCAATATGCGGCAATGCTTCGTTATATGGATCAAGGAATGTTTTTTCTCCGGTTGCTCCATAACCACGGGTACCTGTTTCAGCATCTGTCATATGCTGCAGTAAACTATTTGATGATTTAATAACATTTTCGGTATGGTCGACCATTATGTTATCCTCCTCTAACTGGCGGATGCTTAAATAGGCCAATACCCCTACCACCAAAACCAATATAATGGATATAACAAAACCGGCGAATACCTGCCCGCGAAAAGAGAATTTTAACATTTAAAACTTATTTAACTGATACAAATATGTTTAAAAAAACGTGTCCCTGTATGAGGTTCAGCTAATAAACATTTCATTTGAAGAATAAATTGTTTTAATCAAATTACTTCCGGTGGTTTTACATAACCCTTGGGCTTACTGCTTAAGGCACCCGCTAATGCCAGTACGGCACCGGCAAATAATACCCACCACCCCCATTTAAATTTAATATGCCTGGTTAAAAAGGCATCAAACTTTTTAAACGGAATAAAACTGAATGCTGTATGTACTTTAAAAATAGCGGCCAATAGCAAAACAACTACCAAAGCCAATGATAGCCAGGCTGTGATTCGCATAAGTTTGGGCTGGTTCAAAAACGATACAACCACACCAATAACTGCTACCAATAAAAGCATCATACCATATGGCTGGCTAAGCTGATAAACATCCCAGTTAAATAAACCAAGCGGACGCAATAAAGGGCAATAAGTACCCGCAAAAAGCAGTACAAAGCCTGCAAATGATAAAATTGAGCTAAGGCGCATATTTAAGTATCAAGTAGTTAGTATCAAGTAGCAAGACAGCTACAGTAGTAAACAAAATTAGTATCATTTTTGGTAAAATATCGGGACATTTTCCAAATCTCCCATCAAAAATCTTGCTACTTGATACTAACTACTTGATACTAAAAAAATCATTGTTTAATTTCCATTTTATCGGCAAAGTGGGCACAGTAATCACGCAGGTCTTCTACAATGTTTTTTTCGCCTGTTGCGCGTAAAAAGCTATCACCCATGGTTTGCAGCGTTTCGTAAAAAAAACGTTTCATCTCATCAACCGGCATATCTTTTGTCCAGAGATCAATGCGCAGGGTGTTTTTATAATGCTGATCCCACAGTGCCAGCATGAATGATTTTACTGGTAATGCTTCTTTTGAGGCAGAATCGGTTGATTCCCACATGATGGTTTCAGGAACATTATTATCGTCAAGGGTAACAGTCAGCTTTATTTCAGCAGTTTTCATTTGTATGGATTATTAAAGTCGCAAAAGTATGCTATTTTAATGCGACGGGATTATAATGAATTTGTAATTTTCCGCAGGAACTCACCAATACCTGGTTTTTATTTAACCATCAAAAATATAATAACCACCAAAGCCATAAAGCTTAGCTCAATGATCCATAATTTTTTAAGCTCTGCAAAAAAGTTACGAAAAATAAGATCGAGGAAAAACACAACCACCGCAAACAGCAAAAATATCCAGCTGATGGTGCCGCTCCAGGTTTCCAGCGGCCGGCCGGCAATGCCCGCCCCATAGATCCATATATAAACGGCTACCGCTAAAAAAAATGTGGTAGCAAAATTTAACGGGGTAATACGCAATTTCATTTCTGGAATATATTGGGTTTTTAAGGTTTATTAACGCTTTTTACGTGATGATGACCTGCTTTTACCGCCTGCAGCTTTATAGGCTTTGCCAAATTTCGCCTTGTTTTTAGCCTCATCGAATTTTTTATGCTGATTAAGGGTTTTCTTTTCGTGAAAGGCGCCCTTAAAATCGGGATCGTCCTTACGCTTTTGCATATCAATTTCTTTGGCAATCTCCTGGCGTTCGTCGTATCCGGTTTCTTCAACAAACACATCACCAGGAATAGCCGATACGGGGATGGTTTGCTTGATAAGCTTCTCGATCTTTTTGAGATAATACTCCTCTGCCGGGCCGCAAAATGTAATGGCCTCGCCCGATTGCAGGGCACGACCAGTACGGCCTATCCGGTGCACATAATCTTCAATAACCACCGGCACATCAAAATTTATCACATGGCTCACGTCGCTCACATCAATACCGCGCGAGGCCACATCTGTTGCCACTAATATTTTCACCTCATCGTTCTTAAACGAATTGATGGAATTAATGCGTGTATTTTGACCTTTGTTGGCATGCAAAACTTTAACCCCGCCTTCGCCAAATTTACGCAGCAGGAATTTATAAACATCATCTGCCACTACGCGGGTTTTGCAAAATATCATCAGCTTGGTAATATCCCCTTCGGCCTCCAGTAGTTTTCTGAGCAGGTTTATTTTGGTTTTCACGTTGGGTACATGGTACAGATGCTGATTAACCGTTTGCGCCGGTGTAGCCTGGGGGGTAACTTCAATAATGGTGGGATACTCCAAAAAGTTATTGGATAACTCATGGATCTTATCGCTCATGGTAGCCGAAAACAGCAGGTTTTGCCTTTTTACAGGTACAACTTCCAGTATGCGGTTTATTTGGGGCATAAAGCCCATGTCCATCATTTTATCCGCCTCGTCCAATACCAGCACCTGCAGGGTTTTGGTTACTATATGCCCCGCCAGGTAAATATCCATAAAGCGGCCCGGAGTAGCCACAATAATATCAACACCTTTATTGATCTGCTCTATCTGTGTTTTGGGGCCAAGGCCGCCATAAAGCACAACAACACGTAAATCAGTATTGGCGGCAAAGGTTTTTACGTTCTCCTCAATCTGCATGGCCAGCTCACGCGTTGGCGAAATAATAAGCGCGCGGGCATTATCCCCCTGGGCATATTTAAGCTTCATGATGATGGGCAGTACATAGGCCGCGGTTTTACCGGTACCGGTTTGCGCTATACCCATTACATCCTGCCCGTTCATTATAGGCGGAATAGCTTTTTGCTGAATAGGCGTAGCTTCGGTATAACCGGCATCGGCTATCGCATTTAAAATTTGCCGGTTAAAATTAAAATCTTCAAAAGTTACAGCCATGCCGCAAAGATAGGCTTTTTGTTGATTAGGGGCATTGTTAGTTAAGCACCCCTAACCTTAACCACAACTTTTACGTTTAAAAGACGGGAAAAGAGGGGTGGGAAACCAAGTACAAGATACCAGATTTAGCATATCATTCTTGTTTACTGGCCCTTACAACTTGTTCTCTCATCTAAAAACCTATAACACTAACTAATGAAAAAACATCTATTTACGCTCCTGTTTTTAATTACGGCCGCCGGGGCGGCAAACGCTCAAATTGGTAAAGGTCACTATTATATTGGTGGCAATTTTAACTACAATTATGATGGGTATGGCTACACCAACACATACACTTACACAACCGGAACCACGGTTTACACCAACCATGGTATCTCTAACCTGCAAATAAATCCCGATTTTGGATTTTTCCTGTCGAACAAGTGGTCTGTTGGTATCCAGCCCGGATACTCGCGCGTTGGCGGAACCGAAACATCAGTTTATACCGCTTTGAATAACAGCGGAACCAACAGCTACACCTATGATCATAAATATCATTCAGATGCCTTGTCATTAGGGATCCACTTTCGTTACTATTGTATGCTAACCGATAAAATAGGCGTGTTCCCGCAGTTTGGGGTTACTTCGGCTCATGATGTAAATAACTTCAAATCGGGTTCGCTTACAGTTGGTGGTAATCCTAATATTGTATTTTTTGCCACGCCTAAGCTTGCTGTAAACCTTGGTTTTGGTAACCTGCAATATGTTCATGATTACCAAACAAAAAGCAACTCATTCAATCTTGGCTTAAATACCAATATCAACTTTGGGGTAAATTATTACTGGGGTAAGAAATAGGCGAAGGACTTTCGGATAAAGGACTTTCAGATAAAGGAGCAAGGATTTTCGGATAAAGGATAAAGGATAAAGGACCTATGGACGAAGGGCTTTTTTTAAGAAAGCCGTACTGTAAAATCACAGAGCGGCTTTCTTAGTTAAGGGGGCGACTTATCCGTTATACTTTTCTGCAAATTCCTTGGCAAATGTTTCCAGGTTTATTTTGCCGGGGGTGGCGGGTTTATGCAAATCGTAATCTTCCCATAACTTTCCGCTACGCAGGGCTGCTCCCATCTCTACAAAGTTTTTGGCCATTTCTTCGGGTAAGCCTGCCTGCAGCATTCCATTCAAGGCCTGCACATCGCTAAACTCTATCCATGGCAGTCCCGGCTTACCAATGGCATTACCTAAAACGGCGGCAACTTCGCCGGTAGTGCGTTCGTCACTTACAATATAACGCACACTTTTGCCCGTAAAGTCCGTCTGAATTTCTTCGGCAATCGCGGCAGCTATATCATTTGGGTGCACCATGATCAGCCTCATATCTGCCGGATAATTTGAGCCGATGATACCCTGGTGTTTAATCAGTTCGATATCATTATAAAAATTCACGTAAAAGAAAGGTGCGCGAATAAATTTTACGGCAACGTTTTCCAGTTTATTCAATATGCCTTCCACATCGTGGATGCCCTTTATTGGTCCGGTGCCTGCATCAAGATGGGCACCAATACTGCTTAAGCCAACAACCCGTTTTACGCCAGCCTTCCTGATAGCCCCGGCATAACTTTTACCGGCATCGTTCATATACTGCCTCAGGTTTTCTGCCCCATAATTTGGCGGAACCATAGCATATACCACATCCGCCCCGGTAAATGTTTTTGCCAGGAAATCCGCATCAGTTACCGAGCCAATGGCTGCCGTAGCGCCTAATGCTTCTATGGCTGCTATCTTGTCTGCCTTACTGCTGATGACAGTTACCTGGTGACCAGCCCCTATCAGTTGTTTTGCAAGCGGCTTGCCGATATTTCCTAATGAACCAGTGATGATGATTTTCATAATTTTATATTTTGAATTTGTTGAGGACAAAGCTACATTTGTACTTACTTTTATACAAGTACTTACCCTAAAGTATGTATCACTATGACCCAGATTAAAGAAGCATCAACCATACAGGAAAACAAGCAGGCAGCATTTAAAGATTGCCCGGTAACCTATGTTATGGAGCGTATAGGCGGATATTGGAAACCAATTATATTGTTTCACCTGTTAACAGGCAGTAAGCGATATAGCGAATTAAAAAAAGCCATCCCAGCTATTACCGAAAAGGTTCTTATTCAGCACCTGAAACAACTGGAGGCAGACAACCTGGTGATCAGGGAAGCAAGATCTGTAGTACCTCCTTATGTTACCTATAGTCTCAGCGAATCGGGCATGGGCTTAAGGCCGGTAATGTATGCCATGGCTAACTGGGCCGTTGAAGATAGTGAAGCCAACGGCATACCAATTTATAAAGGTTTGGGCGACTTTCCGGGTGTGGCCCAATTTGTGGAGGTGTAGATCTTTTCTTTAATTTGTTGAAGACGCGGGTGATATCGTCCTAAATCCTAAATTTGCCCATCAATAAATCCGAAATCGAATATCCAAAATCCCAAATAAAAAATGGCTACTATCCTCATAAAATCTGCTACAATAGTTAATGAAAATAAGCAATACGTTGCAGATATACTGGTGAAGGATGGCTTTATCGACCGGATAGATGCACAGATAGATACCCAGGCAGATAAAGAAATCAACGCCGAAGGATTACACCTGTTGCCAGGCTGTATTGACGACCAGGTGCATTTTCGCGAACCGGGACTAACTTACAAAGCCGATATTCATTCAGAGTCGCGCGCGGCGGTGGCCGGTGGCATCACCTCCTTTATGGAGATGCCCAATACAGTACCCAATACTTTAACCCGGCAATTGCTTGAAGATAAGTACGGGATAGCATCGCGTAATTCGCTGGCCAACTACTCGTTCTTCATGGGTGCATCCAACGATAACCTGGATGAAGTGCTACGCACCGATACGGCAAATGTTTGCGGCATCAAAGTGTTCATGGGTTCATCAACCGGGAACATGCTGGTAGATAACCCGCAAACCCTGGATAACCTTTTTGCAAATTCGCCCATGCTCATCGCGGTGCATTGCGAGGATGAGGCTACCATTAAAAGCAACCTGAACCATTACAAACAGTTATTAGGCGAAAACATCCCGATACAGCTGCACCCAAAGATAAGAAGTGCCGAGGCTTGTTACCTGTCATCATCATTAGCGGTTGAGCTGGCTAAAAAGCACAATACCCGGCTGCATATTTTACACATCTCAACCGCGCTCGAAACACATCTTTTTGATAATACCACACCACTAAAAGATAAGCGCATAACCGCCGAGGCCTGCGTGCATCACCTGTGGTTTACCGATGCGGATTACGAGACTAAAGGCAACCTGATTAAGTGGAACCCTGCCGTTAAAACCATGGCCGACAGGGACGCCATTTTGCAGGCTGTGCTGGATGGCAAAATTGATGTTATAGCAACCGACCATGCGCCACATACCATGGAGGAGAAAGCACTGCCCTACCTGCAGGCCCCATCCGGCGGACCATTGGTACAGCATGCCCTACCTGCCATGCTGGAGCTTTATCACCATGGCAAAATAAGCCTGGAGCAAATAGCCGAAAAAATGGCGCATAACGTTGCCACCTGTTTCCAGGTAGATAAGCGCGGT
>NZ_JBFUKF010000268.1:0-6916 GCF_056400985.1 Mucilaginibacter sp. P4_G9
TCTCAACTTCAGGAAACTCATTGCCAAGCGCCGCGGCAAGGGGTGGAGGTGTTACCGCATATGAACTGCTGTTGCCCCCATATTTTATGTCGGCATTAACACGGAATATGCGATCGGCCTTAACGTTAAACCTATCGTAGCTTAATTCATCAACTACGTAAAACACAATCAGCAGGCAGGTAGCCARACCCATGGCCAGGCCTAAAATGTTGATAATGGTAACAGCTTTGTTTTTTAGAAGGCTTTTGAGTGCTATTTTGATAAAGGTTTTAATCATGGCCGCAAAGTTTTTACAGGTTGAATGCATATAACCTATACATTGTAAAACGGTTATACATAGGTAGTTTTATAGCTCCAAGTTAGTTAATCAATAGTAATCTATTTGTTAAATAAAGTTAAACTAATTAGTTAGTTTAAGCAAGCCGGCTATTTAAAGGACTATAAATTGACATTTCAATTATCTGTGTAATTAGCAACTCCGCCGTAAATACAATTTATTTGCAAAAAATAAATCAAACATGTTATTACAAGAAGGCCAGGCGGCACCACAATTTACATTAGTATCATCATCATTGCAAAGCTCATCACTGGCCGATTTTAGGGGCCGTAAAGTAGTGCTGCACTTTTTCCCCTTAGCATTTACAGGTGTTTGCACTACACAGTTATGTACCATGCGCGATAGTTTTGGCTATTATGATGGTTTAAACGCCACTATATTAGGAATCTCGGTTGATTCGCCTTTTACATTGGCTAAGTTTAAGGAAGAAAATAATTACCAGTTCGACTTGTTGTCTGATTTTAATAAAGAAGTATCCACAGCTTACGGGGCTATATATGCTGATTTTGTGATGGGTTTAAAAGGGGTATCTAAACGTGCCGCTTTTGTAATTGATGAGGAACAGAACATCATTTATGCCGAAGTTTTGGAAGTGGCTACCGATTTGCCAAATTTTGAAGCAATTGCAGCAGTTGTAAAGTAGTTTTAATTGACCAGGTTGTTGGTTACAAGGTTGGGCATAGGGCAGCTAAACTTTGTTGTTTAATAAACTTTTTTATAAAATTTTTGCATCGGTAATATAAAATCCTATCTTTGCATTCCGTTTCAAAAAGCACCATAAGTGGGAGATTACCCTGTTTTGTGTGGATAGATGAAATAATGCACTTGTAGCTCAATTGGATAGAGCACCTGACTACGGATCAGGAGGTTAGGGGTTCGACTCCCTTCAAGTGCACCCATAACGTTAAGCCTTTCTGTGTTGTACCGAAAGGCTTTTAATTTATTACGAGCATGCTAAACCTGGTATTGTTTGGTCCTCCCGGAGCCGGGAAAGGGACTCAGTCGCAAAAGCTTATTGAAAAACATGGATTGATCCATTTATCAACAGGTGACCTTTTACGAGGCGAAATTTCGCAGGGAACAGCACTTGGGTTAGAAGCTAAGAAGCTGATGGACGAGGGAATGCTGGTTCCTGATGAGGTTGTTATAGGTATGATCAGCAATAAGCTGGATGCCAACAAGGATGCAAAAGGTTTTATTTTTGATGGTTTCCCGCGTACAGTTGCGCAGGCCGAAGCTTTAGACAGGCTTTTGACCAGTAAAGGTGATGCCATATCTGGTATGATAGCGCTTGAGGTAGATGATGATGAACTGGAGCAGCGTTTATTGCAGCGGGGTAAAGCATCTGGCAGGCCTGATGACGCCAATCCGGAGGTGATCCGTAAGCGTATTAAAGAGTATAATGATAAAACGGCCCCTGTTGCCGATTTCTATAAAAACCAGGATAAATTTAAAAGCGTACACGGTATCGGCCCTATCGACCATATTTTTGGCCAGATAGGTGAAGTTATTGAAGCGTATTAAGGGATTTCGGGATTCGGATGTTCGATTTGGGATTTATTTATAATTCAGATAAATCATAAATCCGAATTCACAAATCCGAAATCAAAAAACTATGTCGCAAGGTTCCAATTTTGTTGATTATGTGAAGATCTGTTGCCGGAGTGGCCACGGAGGGGCGGGTTCTGCGCATTTACATCGTGATATATTAACTTCAAAAGGCGGTCCTGATGGCGGCGACGGTGGTCGCGGCGGTCATGTAATCGTAAAGGGCAATGCCCAGTTGTGGACCATGCTGCACCTTAAATACCGCAAGCACGTAATTGCCGGAGATGGCGATTCGGGTGGAAGTTCATTACGGAGTGGTAAAACCGGCAGGGATGAAATATTGGAAGTGCCCCTTGGTACAACCATTAAAAATGCCGAAACCGGGGAAATCATCTTCGAGATAACCCAGGATGGCGAAACTAAAATATTAACACCGGGCGGTCGTGGCGGTTTAGGTAACTGGCATTTTAAAACGCCAACCCAGCAAACTCCCCGCTTTGCCCAACCCGGCGAAGACGGCAAAGAGGACTGGAACGTACTTGAACTTAAAATACTGGCCGATGTTGGTTTGGTTGGCTTCCCTAACGCAGGTAAATCAACACTGCTGTCGGTTGTATCTGCTGCCAAACCCGAAATTGCTGACTATGCCTTTACCACATTAGTGCCTAACCTGGGTATCGTATCCTATCGCGATAACCGATCGTTTGTAATGGCCGATATTCCGGGGATTATAGAAGGGGCTTCGCAGGGAAAGGGTTTAGGGTTCAGGTTTTTGAGGCACATCGAGCGTAACTCGGTATTGTTATTTATGGTACCTGCAGATACCACCCGCACCATCAAAGAGGAATACGAAATACTATTGAACGAACTGCAGGAGTACAATGCCGAACTGATGCATAAGCCCCGCGTTTTAGCGGTTACCAAAACAGACCTGCTGGATGATGAACTGCAGGCAGAAATGCAAAACGAATTACCGGAAGGTATTCCTTCGATATTCATTTCATCAGTAGCACAAAAAAACCTAATGGGATTGAAGGACCTGCTTTGGGCCGAGATAAATAAGTAAAATTTAAACGGGTTTGATATTTGTAAATAAAAACTGTTTAAAAGTGATTAAAACTTCTTTTTTTTGCAATAAAACTATACTTACTTAGCCGAATACAGTACGTATTTATTACTCAGCATATCCATACGGAAGCCCTTGTAACCAGGGAAGCATTTACGTATAATGTTTGATTTTGGCCCCATGTAACTTGCCGGGAGCAGGATGTAGATTGGTCCGGCATGGCCATAGTGTACATAGCTGTCATATTCAATTTTGATATCCGAATCGATAGGATCTAAGATGATATAACGATTATGGTTAATCTCCAGGCCCAGGTCGGGGCTTATGAAAACGAATAGCGCATTCTTTGTTTTTCTATCCAGATCCATAATATAATCAAGCGATTGCTGATCTATAAATAGTTGCGCTATACCTGATGTCCCCTTCGCGTTTAATGTTTTATTTTGATGGTAACTGGGTACAAAATACCTGATACTCCAGAATGCAATAAACAGGCATACAATGGTGAACGCTATTTTAAAAGGTTGTTTCCACCGGCTTGCCAGGTAAACCACACCCGGTGTTACCAATAAACCTATGATCCTAAAATGCCTTGCTTCGTACGAAATATTTGCCTGTCGCAAAAAGCTATAACCAAAAAAAAGTACCGAAAGCACATAAAAAATAAAAAGCAATAGGGTATAGTTCTTATTCGGTACAACTCGGATAATATTAATAATGAGCAATATACTTAATACGGCAGCTAATAACAGTACAATTAACGACCATAAAGGGCTGAGTATAGATGCATTACTGTGAAACAGTAGCCCGTTTACCATATCATCTAAAGAGAAACCGGCTAAAATAGGGGAGGCCAGCGGAAAGCTAAAGGTTTCCCAGTTTAGCAATAACCCTGATGAGCCTGATGCAGGGTTTGCCCCCTTAGACAAGTAGCAAATAATAATAGTACCTATCGATATTATACCAGGAATGCCAATCCAGGCTCCGTTCTTAATCCACACCATTAAATTTAATTGCTTTTGGGATAGTTTGATCCAGATATACAAACAACCCGCAGCATACATCCACAAAAACGATGATTTGCAGAAAAAGCCTATCCATCCTGAAAGCAGCAGGAAGAGTGCAAGTTTCCAGGTGGTTTTATCAAAACTTATACAACCATACAGGAACCACCCAATAAAGCCAAAAAGTAAAACTTCGCCACCATTATAAAAAACGTAAGGAATAAAAAAAGCCTGTTGAATTACAATCACCAGCACGCTAACAGCTGCCAGAAGCTGGGAAAATCCTGCTTTTTTAAAAAAGACATAAAATCCGGCTATTCCCAATAAACTAAATACGGTAATGGTAATTGCCGATGCCTGCCCGGTATTAATACCAAAAACAGATTTAAAAAGGTAAGGAACCAAATACTGTCCCGGCGACCACCATGATAAAAATTCGGTATAGTTTTTACTGATGTCGGCCGGATCTGGCTTCGTAGCCATATTAAAGCCCCCACCAGCCTGCATTTTTTGTAAAACCTGGAAACCCCAGCTTGGATCTGGAAAGATAGCCGTAGGGGCCATAAATATCATTGCACCCATTACCAATACAATTACACCTAATGCTATCAGGATATTTCGATGGGTTTGTGATTTTTTTAATATCATATATTTTGACGTATTTTATGAGCCGATCTCGCGTTCGCGGATCTTTATAGCGGGGTTTCCCTGGTAAACGCCGTAAGCCTGCAGGTTTTTGGTTGCTACTGAGCCGCTGGTAAGTACCGAATGACTTGCCGCCGTGATACCGAGGTTGATTATGGCCCCCGCACCTATCCAAACACCATCTTCTATAACAATCCCTTTGGTTATCAGATCGAAGGATGTTTTTTTATAGTTGTGACTCCCCGTGAGCAGTATAGCCCCTTGCGAAAGACATACATTGGCCCCTATGTCAATCATCACCAGGCAGTCGATCCATACATTTTCGCCTATCCAGGTTTCATCACCTATTTGCAGGAACCATGGATATTTGATATTTACACAGGGTTTAATAGTTACGTTTTTGCCAATCCTCGCGCCAAATATCCGCAATAAAAATACCTTAAAGCTACTGGATGGGATAATACTGGTCTTGAAAAAAATAGCGTTCACATAAAACCATAAAAGCCTTTTTATCGCATTCCCACCAGGATGGAAAGGGTAGTTATTATAGGCGGAAAGGTTGGTTTTAAGCATGTTTATTTTTTGCCTTATCATTTTGATTTACCCAAAAATACAGGGTTACCATGATGATGATGTACAAAGTGATATTAAAAATGGTATGATGATCAACTATCTGGTTAGCTTTTTTGTTCCAGAACAAAGCTAAAAGCACAAAACGAATAACATTTAAGAGTTCGATGCTTAAAATACCGGCAATCAAAAAGATCATTTTTTGTTTCAGCCTTTTAGGATAAGCTATTACAAATGCCGAAAAGAAACTGATTAAACCAAGCCCAAGGCAGGAATATACCAATACGATAGTACCCTTGCCGGCTACTAATAATTGGGTGCCATTATGTATTGCTGTGAAACCAAGCCAGCCGAGCACCTGTGCACTAACGCTTAACAATACCCATCGCAGCCCTTGTATATAGTTTAAATAATCAGCCAAAAAACGATAATAGTGGCTGCCAGGGCTGGTGATGCCAAAAAACAAAATATTAAAATAATAGAACAGCAGGAACAGGAGTAGAAATGTAAATACAAATTTGAATGGAGAAATGTTGGTTTGATTTGTCTGTGTCGTTTTTTGCTTGCTTTTCAGGATCTCGTCAATTTTTACATCAACAATCAGCCTAAACCAAAAGCCCTGTAAAAAATGAAATATTACACCAATGCGCCCTTCCAATATACCTAATTGAAAAATCATGCGGTACACAAAGTAAAGCATCGGCCTTGCATAGCGTGGCAGTTGCCACCAAAGTTGCTTTAGCCAGGCTGTACGCTCATCCGGCGAGCCGAATAATGACGGCTTAATAGTTTGTTGCCGCATGTTTTGCATTCGCTCTACCTCTTCCTGGGCCAGCAGATCGCTGTACCGGTTATGTTTGGCTATCCAAAAACTGATGTTATTTTCCTTCAGGTTTTCTTCCAGGATATAACCATTCTTCCATACTTCGGTTTTGCCGGGAACAATAAACCTGTGATCCATATTCTCGTTCAAATCAGAATAGCCAACCCCGTACCTGATCATTTTAAGCAGGTAAAAAGGATAATAACCGCCATGTTTTATCCAGCGGCCTTTAAAAAAATTTTTACGATTGAAATAAATCCCATTAACATCGCGGTACTCATCTTCTTTAAAATTGATCAGCTTCTCCTTCAGTTCCGGGGTAACAACCTGGTCGGCATCCAAACAAATGATCCAGGGGGTTTTAATATCGAAGTTTTTAAGTGCGAAATCCCATTGTTTAGGATGATTCTCGAAAGTGTGCTGCAAGATTGTTGCTCCTGCTTTTTGCGCTATCGCGATAGTGGCGTCATCACTGCCCGAATCCAAAATAAAAACAGGCGCATTCAACCCACTAATGGAAGCCAGCAAACGTGGCAGGTGCTGCTCTTCATTGTAAGTAAGAATTATGAATGTATATACCGGGATCAATGCTGCTTGCTTATTTTATTGTACAAACCTATATATTTTTCAACTAAGCTATCGGTGCTAAAATCATTGTAAATAATATCGGGTGCACTTTCCCTGATGCTTAAAAGTTCACTCTGCTTGTTTGCAATTTGATCAATCGTTTCTGCAACAGATGCCGCGGTTGTTTTGCAAAGCCAACCCAAATTGTTTTTACTTACGTAGTCAGCCAATCCAACTTCCTCGCTGATCAAAACAGGGGTACCCACACTCAGGCTTTCAATTACCGCGTTGCCAAAATTTTCATCGTACGATGGTAATATAAACAGATCATGCTGTTGTAGTATTTTAAACTTATC
>NZ_JBFUKF010000269.1:0-6844 GCF_056400985.1 Mucilaginibacter sp. P4_G9
TGGTTACCCTGCGCACCGCGCCCGATCCACCGCAGGTTTTACAGGTTTGGAAAGATGATTTATCTTTAGCGCCACTGCCATCGCAGGTTTTGCAGATGATCTGTTTGTTAACCTTTATTTTCTTTTCGGCGCCGTTGGCAATTTCTTCAAGCGTTAAACGCACTTTAATACGCAGGTTGCTGCCGCGGGCTACACGCCTGCCGCCGGCACCACCACCCTGGCGACCACCGCCGCCAAAGAAACCTTCAAACGGACTGCCACCGCCAAATATATCACCAAACTGGCTAAATATGTCGTTCATATCCATACCGCCGCCGCCATAACCGCCGCCATTTGGCGATGAAGCATTAGCTGCATGACCAAACTGATCATAACGCTGGCGTTTTTCGGCGCTGCTTAAAACTTCATAAGCTTCGGCGGCTTCCTTAAATTTTTCTTCCGCCTCTTTATCACCGTGGTTTTTATCGGGGTGATATTTAATAGCCATTTTACGATATGCCTTTTTTATATCATCAGCATTAGATCCTTTAGCAACCCCCAGGATATCGTAATAATCTCTTTTAGCCATAATTTACTTTAATTTCGGATTTCGAAATTTCGATTTCGGATTTTTATTTTGTTTACTTTTTTGATATAAGAAAAGGGGAGTTAAACCGGATCAAAATCCGAAATCAAATGTCCCAATTCCGAAATCAATTTACGCTCCTACGATTACTTTGGCAAAACGGATCACCCTGTCTTTAAGGGTATAACCTTTTTCCATTTCGTCAATCACCTTGCCTTTAAGGTCATCGCTAGGGGCGGGTATATTTGTAATAGCCTCCTGCAGGTCGGCGTCAAACGGCGAACCTATTGATTCCATTTCTTTCAGGCCTTTTTGTGCAAGTATGTTTTTTAATTTATTCTGAATTAAAGCAACACCCTCTTTAACGGGGGCTACATCAACTGCTTTTTCCATTGAGCGTTGTGCGCGTTCAAAATCGTCTAAAACAGGAAGTAGTGCAATGATCAAATCTTTACCTTCAGTTTCGCGGGCTTCTGCACGTTCTTTTTGGGTACGCCTACGGAAGTTATCAAATTCGGCATACAAACGTAAATATTTATCATTGGCCTGTGCCAGTTCATTTTTCAATTTATCTTCGGCAGATAGATCGGTTAATTTAGCAGCTTCTTCATCAACTTCAACAGTTTCGGTGTGCTGTGCTTTCAGCTGTTCTTCTTCTACTAAATTTTCCTGGGTTGGCTCATTAATATTTTCAGGAGTATCCATATTTTCTTTCTTCTTTTTCTTCAACATGTCGTTAAATTTCATAGCTGATAGTGCCAATCAAGTATCCTGCCATTAGCTTAAAGCCGACAAGCTGTCAGTGGCACGTTTTATTATAGGCAGGAGTGGCGCAATATGCGCAAGGGTGACAGGATTATTTGTCTGATTATTTTTTCTGAACGTGGGTTGTCTGAACCGGAATTCATCGAATTAAAGAATGACCCGAATTTTAGAATTCTATTAATTCAGCAAATTCGATGAATTCCGGTTCAGAAACTATATCTCAGCATCTTCCAAAACCTTGCCGTTCTCGCATTTAATAATTCGCGATGGGAAAGTGCGGATGATATGGTAGTCATGGGTAGCAATAAGTACTGCGGTGCCCATCTGGCTTATCTGCTTTAGTAGCAGCACAATTTCTTCGGATGTTTCGGGGTCGAGGTTACCTGTTGGTTCATCGGCCAGGATGATCTCRGGGTCGTTAAGCAGCGCGCGCGCAATTACCACCCGCTGCTGCTCGCCGCCTGATAGCTCATGCGGCATTTTTTTTAATTTTGAGCGTAGGCCAACTTTCTCCAATACATCAAGGGTACGTTCGGCTATCAGTTTTTTATCTTTCCAGCCGGTTGCACGCATTACAAAAAGCAGGTTTTGCTCAATAGAGCGGTCTGTAAGTAATTGAAAATCCTGGAAAACAATGCCAAGCTTACGCCGCAGGTAGGGTACATCGCGGCCTGGTAACTTGCTTAGCTCATATCCGCAGGCATTTCCTGTGCCGCTTTTAATGGCAAGGTCGCCATAAATAACCTTGAGCAGGCTGCTTTTTCCAGAACCTGTAGAGCCGATGAGCCATACAAAATCTCCCTTATCAACATGCAGGTTTACATTTGACAATACCAGGTGTGTCTGCTGAAAAATATCAACATTATTTAGCTTTATAATAGAGTTCCCCATCATCTTTTTTATAGCTCCAGTTTTAAAATCTGCCCAAAAGGCAAATCTTTAATAATATTCATAATATAGTCGGCTTTATCAGTCAGCCCAACCTTATCCAGTGATTTTTCGGGCCTGTCTACCCTAAAATATGCCAGCAGCGTAAACTTATCATCCCTCAACTGTACATAATCGGGTATTTTGGCAACGCCTTTAACTTTTATAATATACATTTTTTTAAGCTTAAGGCTTAAAGCAAAAAGCTTAAAGCATTTTTTATCTCAAAGATAGCTTTCAGCTTTAGGCCTTCGGCTTTCAGCATTTTCAAAGGTATTGTTATTTTAAAGATTTGACAAAAATTCCATCGTATCAATCCCATCGGCATAATCCCATAACGCGGGTTGCTGGCTTTGGCCAAATTCAACTACCTGGCTATTTACATTTATAGGCGCAGTGGTAACAATACATTGTATGTTTTCTGCCTGCTGATCCAATGTTTGTTGTGCCAGTGCCAGGTTGTCATAGTAACTAAAATACAGCACTGCCAGCGGCGAAGCTATCCTGTCATCTTCCTTAAGCATTAAAAAGCCATTATCCAGGTGCTTATTGCTGTTAACAAGATAAATTGATTTGTTGTAATCGTAATTGTTGTTGTATTTATGGTGATGGATGATGGCCTTATGATCTTCTATCGACTCAAAAAAGAAATTGAAATTATAATCCTTTGGCACCAATAGCTTGCTTACATTGCGGCAACCCAAACCATAATAATCAAAAATATCATGACCAAGGTTAAATAATTGTTCTGCCGTTTCATTTCCGGTAATTAATGCAATACTGTTCCTGTTTTTGCGGATGATGTTGGGCACTTTGCCAAAATAATAATCAAAGTACCGCGAGCTGTTGTTGCTGCCGGTGGCAATAATGGCATCAAAATCGGCCAGCCTTTCCACAAAACTAAATTGATTGGCAAAGCTATCGTCAATATCAACTAATTTTTGCAAAATAACCTTTATCAGGCGGGCATCCTGCGATGACGCTTTGATGAGGGCGTGGTTGCCGGATGCCAGCACGCAGAGCACGTCATGAAAACCCACCAATGGGATATTACCTGCCAAAATAAGCCCAACTTTTTTGCCAGGAGCTTCATTGTTGGAAGGATATTTAGATAACCAGGTTTCCAAATCGGCTTCATTCAGCATTTTACCGATGGACGTTACGGCTTGCAAAACACTTTCGGGCGTGAACCAGGCGTTGTGGTAACGCTCGTTTTCAATAATAGCCATTAGTTGTGCGTTGGGCTCAATTAGCTGCTTTCCTAAGGTTGAAAATGAGTTTATGGAATTTTTTATGTTAGATTTTGACATATTTATGGTAAGGATTTAAACCCTTAAAGCCTTTTTTTGTTATATTTGTGCGCTTGTAAATTACGGGCAAAGTTAATTGAGATTATTATATATTTAGAAATATGGCGATTAAAATCACCGATGAATGCATAAACTGCGGAGCTTGCGAGCCGGAGTGCCCCAATAATGCTATTTATGATGCAGGTGCAGCGTGGCGTTTTAGCGATGGCACCGGTCTTAAAGGAGTTATTGATTTTGGAGATGGCAATACTTTAAATGCTGAGGAAACCCAGGCTGCCTTGTCAGACGAGATATATTATATAGTACCCGATAAGTGTACCGAGTGTGTAGGTTTTCATGATGAGCCGCAATGTGCCGCTGTATGCCCGGTTGATTGCTGTGTTGACGATGAAGACATCCGCGAAAGCAAGGAAGAGCTGTTAGCCAAAAAAGATTGGCTGCACATGAACGAATAATATATTTTTATAAAAGTATTTAAGGGGAACAGCTTGCTGGTTCCCTTTTTTTATGCTTCATTTAATATTTTTAATATATTAGCTCAATAGTATTCATTTTAGTTGCAGAGCCCCCTGACTAAAATTAACCAATTATCATATTGTAATTATCTTAGCAATTATAACGTATTGCTAATTTTACTTTTATCTAAACTATGGAATACGGTATTTGTAACCTTGCTGTTATACCGCTTCGCGCCGAACCTGACGACAGGAGTGAACAGGTATCGCAGGTTTTGTTTGGCGAGGCATTTGAAATTACAGAGTGGACGGAACGATGGGTTAAAATCATCACATCTACAGATGGCTATGTTGGCTGGATAGGCCGGTTGCAGTTTGCTATGCTGGGCCATATTGCTTATCAAGGCTTAAAAAATGTGCAGCCACCTTTAACTTACCGGGCCGTAACACAAGCCTGGAAAATTGTTGATAATTCTGTTATCTACCTGCCGGCTGGTAGCTCGCTTGCTTTTTTAGAAGGTACAACCTGCAAAATTGGAGGCGATAAATTTGAGATCATTGGCGAAATAGGAGAGAGGGAAGATATTGAAACTACAGCAAAATCTTTTTTAAATGCACCCTATTTGTGGGGCGGCCGTACCCATTTCGGCATTGACTGTTCTGGCTATACGCAAGTGGTATTTAAGCTGAATAAAATAAAGATCAGACGTGATGCCAGTCAGCAGGCAGAGGAAGGTATTAAAGTTAACAGCCTGAAAGAGGCGAGCCTGGGCGATCTGGCCTTTTTTAATAACCCCGAGGGAAAAATTACCCACGTTGGCATACTGCTTGGCAGCGAGCATATTATTCATGCATCGGGCAAGGTTAAAATTGATGAGATTGATAATGATGGGATTTATTCGGTTGGGTTAAAAAGACACACCCACAAATTGCATAGTATTAAAAGATTTTTTTAGCAAAAAAAAACGGCAGTATTATATTGTTATATTCCAAATCATAATATTTTTATCATCACTTACCGATATAAGCTGATCGCCGTTCCATGCCAGTTTATTTACCGAGAGGGGATGACATGCATACCCTTTTTCGCGGCTGATGATCTTGTAAAGTTTAAAATCATCCGATCCCCATATTTTAATGCTTTTATCCATGCTGGCCGTAGCAAAATAGGGTTGGGTAGGGTGGTAGAGGATATGATTTACCGCGAATAAATGTGCAGGAATGTTTTTTATAAGCTGATAGGTTGCAGTATCCCATATTTTTACCTGCGCATCGCGGCTTCCTGAAACAAGGTGGGTTCCATCAACACTATAAGTTAAAGAAAAAACCGACATGGTGTGCCCATGCAGCGCTTTTATCAGTGTATAATCCTCCAGGTCGTAAATCTTAACCTGGTTATCGCGACAACCAAATGCTACCTGTTTTTCGTCGGGCGAAATGGCTATGCAGCGCACTGTATCGGCAGATACTTTGAAGCTGTGTACTATTTCTAATGTATCCAGGTTCCAAACGGATACTGTGCCATCTTCTGAGGCTATTAGCAGTTCTTTTTTTTGACTGATGGACTTGATATCAAAAATTGGTTTAAGGTGCTGCCTGAGCGATTTAATCACCTTTTGTTCGATAAAATCAAATACCAAAACCTCGCCGCTGCGTAAACCTGCAAACAGTAAGGGATAACCGGCCGGACAATGAATGGCATAAATAGAAGCCTGAACCGGGAACATCACCTTAATGAATGAATTGCTCTTTAAACTCCATTCTACCAGCCCTTTGTCGTTCCCGCCCGTAAACAGTATACCTGGTTTTTGCGATAACTCAAGTGCGAAAATTGGGTTACCATGTCCCGTTAGTTCAGCTATTTTTTCTGCAATCATGTTTTAGTATCAAGTTTGAGTATCATGTATTAAGACTGATTTATGGGTGATACCTGGTTTTTGACAAAAGTAGGGTTTTTGTGGTGACACTTTAATTACAGTCTATCACTTAAAAGTAATCTATTTAACCGCCTCATCGTAAGCAGCTCTGGCAATACGGGCTATTACCAATTCGCGGGTTTTAAGGTCAACAGGGGAGTTGGTAACTAATATGGTTATGGCCAGGTGCTTACCATTTGGCAAAGTAATAATGCCTGTATCGTTAGTAGCCGCGGTAATTCCTTGTTCATTAGTGCCCGATCGCCCGGTTTTATGGTAAACAACCGTGCCTACTGGTAATAATCCTTTGATCTGGTTAGGTCCGGTAGATGTTTCCTGCATGATCTTCCAGAGGTAGGCATGGCTTTTCGCCGAAAGGAAATTTGATTTAAATGCCATTTGTAACAAACGGGTAAGCTCCGTAGCTTCCACCCAATTGGTAAACTGTACATCCCAGGCTTGCGCCATCTCGTATTCGGTTGCTTTTATCGAGAATTTTTTAATGCCAAGCTGGTGCATGTAAGTATTCACCTTATCAGTTCCGCCTAAAATTTTAAGCAGTTTATCACAGGCAACATTATCGCTTAATGATACCATATAGCTTAATAGTTCCCTAATGGATATATCTACATTTGCGCCCGGATATTTATCCTGCAGGGGGCTATAGGTTTTAAACAGGTCACTTTTGTCAAGATGGATCAGCTGATCTAAAGTGATTTTTTTCTTATCAATCTCGTGCAAAACGGTGATAGCAATAGGGAACTTCATTACACTTTGCATCGGCTGGCGCACGTATCCGTTACAAGTTAAGGTATCATGTGTTTCCAGGTTCAATATCGAAACGCCAACAGTGCCCTTAGTATCCTTTGCAATTTCAGCTATCTTATTTCTTAATGAGCCTGGCTG
>NZ_JBFUKF010000270.1:0-6841 GCF_056400985.1 Mucilaginibacter sp. P4_G9
AATAGGCGCCGCCATCGCCGCCCCGCCCGGTTGCTTCCCACATTTTTTGGATCCCCGATGCATTCCTGATAGCATCATCAACAGAAAAAATCTGTTGCTCCTGCAATAACCCGCTGCTGATGGTATTGTAAACTGAGGCATTCTCCAGGTTATTTAATGGCATTTTGGCCACATCAACACTTTTAATGCGTTTAAACTTATTGGTTTTGTTGGCGTTGATATTAATTTCCTGCAGGTTGTTTGTAGCACCAGAAACTGTGAACGGCGGTACAATAAGCGTTTGTCCGGCAGTTACATCAACGGCGGTTTCCTGGCTTTTACTGCCAACCTGCGAAATAACCAGGGTATATTTTCCTTGTGGCGACCTGAAGCTGAAATCTCCATTTTCGTTAGTGATAGCACCATATTTTGTTCCCTTCAGCATTACCGAAACGTTTTCGGCGGGTTGATTGGTGTTGGTGATCACATGTCCTTTAATGGTTGCGCGGATTTGCTGAGCCAGCGCCGGGTTGGTATTACAGAGTAATATGATTGATAAACAAAGAAGAAAGAATTGTTTGTGAATAGATAGTTGGGGGTGCTCCATATTTTATTTAGACTAATTATAAATAATGTCCAAAAATACACGAATACTACAACCCATCCAAATTTATTTAGAAAGATTATAAATAAGATGCTAAAAAAGTATCAGGTAGTTAGTATCAAGTAGCAAGACTTAGAAATATAGGATGGCATATAAACGAACCTTGGGCAGTAGTTATATAAAAGCGGAATGCACAAAAGCAAAAAGGTAATGATTGGGTTATCAATAATATCGGATCGATACTTAATATAACAGTATTATTGGGCAATGGATTTTTAGAGAAAGAACTACATTGTCCAATACCATTGTACATCTGCATATTTGCGGATCTATTATATATCCATCAATTCTTTCTTCTTTTTACTTTTCATTCGTTTGGGTACAAATTCAAGTATTTCGTTTTTAAGGGCTTCTATCATGCGGCGTTTTAAAAAATTACGCTGTATTACTATGCTCACTTCGCGGGCTGGTTCGGGCGATTTAAAATAACGAACCTTATCCAATTGCTTATCGGTAAGTTCGGCCAGGGCAAGTTCGGGTAATATGGTGGCTCCATTATTTTGGTCAACCATACGTTTAAGAGTTTCAACGCTGCCCGTATTGTATTCAAAATGCTGGAATCCTTTGGTAGCCTTACGGCGCTGACAGATGTTTAAAACCTGCTCGCGCATGCAATGGCCTTCGTTCAGGATCCAGATTTCTTCCATATCAATATCATCTGGTGTGATGCTTTTCTTTTTCGAGAGTTTGCTGTGTTTGGATACATAGGCCACAAAGTTTTCGTAAAAAACGGGGATCTCTGTTAAATTGTTTTCGTGCAGCGGGGTAGATAATATGCCGCAATCAATCATCCCCAGCTTTAGTTGCTGAACTATCTCTTCGGTGGTTTGCTCCCACACAATAAGTTTTACCTGCGGATATTTTTCTATAAAACCGTGAATTATCTTTGGTAGTATATATGGTGATACCGTAGGGATGATACCAACCCTTAATTCTCCCGATAGCTCCTTCTGCCTGTCGGTGATGATCTCTTTGATCTTCTCACTTTCGGATAGCATGATGCGTGCCTGCGTAATTATTTCGATGCCTATTTCAGTTGGGGTTACGGGTTGCTTACTGCGGTCAAATAGCTTAACGCCGAGTGTGTCTTCCAGTTTTTGTACCTGCATGCTTAGGGTTGGCTGGGTAACAAAACATTTCTCGGCGGCTAATACAAAACTCCTGTAAGTATCAACTGCTACAATATATTCAAGCTGCGTAATTGTCATATAGATAAATTCTATACAAACATAGCAATTATTGGTTTTCTCTATTAACTTATTATTGCAAAAGTTTGAAACAAGAAAACAAACCGATATGGATTTTCCGTATAAGGTTTGCTCAAGGTGGTGAATGAGATTTGAAACGCCCGTGAAGCTGACTCAAATCTCATATCTAACATCTCCTATCTAATCCCTACTCCACGGTAACAGATTTTGCCAGATTCCTTGGCTGATCAACATTACAGCCGCGCATTACAGCAATGTGATAAGCCAATAACTGTAGTGGAATTGTTGCTATCAGGGGCACAAAAGCTTCGTTGGTTTGCGGAATCTCAATCACATAATCGGCCATGGCTTTAACCTCCGTATCACCTTCGGTAACAATAGCAATTACATGACCCTTACGGGCTTTTACCTCCTGTATGTTACTAATTACTTTTTCGTATGATGAACTCTGTGTAGCAATCACAACAACTGGCATATCATCATCAATTAAAGCGATAGGGCCGTGCTTCATTTCTGCAGCCGGGTAACCTTCGGCGTGTATGTAGGAGATCTCCTTAAGCTTCAAAGCGCCCTCCAACGCAACCGGGAACGAGCTTCCTCTGCCCAGGAACAGGCAATTGGTTGAATCCTTAAACTTGGCCGCAATTTTAATAACATGGTCATTGCATTTTAAAGCTTGCTCAACCAGTTGTGGTATTTCATTAAGTTCGGTTAAATATTCAACCAGTTTGCTTTGGGTTATTGTTCCACGTTGCTGGGCTATGTAAAAAGCTATCAGCGTTAAAACACTTACCTGCGCAGTAAATGCTTTGGTTGATGCTACGCCTATCTCGGGCCCGGCATGAGTATAAACCCCTGCATGCGTAATGCGTGGTATAGATGCACCAACCACATTGCAAATGCCAAAAATAGTAGCCCCCTTTTCTTTGGCCAATTCAATGGCAGCCATGGTATCGGCGGTTTCGCCGGATTGTGATATGGCTATAACCAGGTCCTTCTCGGTGATGATGGGGTTACGGTATCTAAACTCCGATGCGTATTCAACCTCCACCGGCACACGGGCGTACTCTTCTATCAGGTACTCTCCCACCAAACCGGCATGCCATGAGGTACCACAGGCAATAATAATAATCCTGTCTACATTTTTTAGCTTCTCGGTATATTCCTTTATCCCGCCCAATTGTACCTTGCCCTGTTGCGGATAAATACGCCCGCGTAAACAATCGCGGATAGACCGTGGCTGTTCGTAAATCTCTTTTAGCATAAAATGCTCGTAGCCGCCTTTTTCCAGCATTTCCAGCTTCAGGTCGAGTTCCTGGATATATGGGGTTTGTACCGAGTTATCGATATTTTTTATCAGCAGGTTGTCACGGTTAATGTAAGCAATCTCATTATCATTTAAATAGATCACATTTTTGGTGTACTCCACAATAGGCGTTGCATCAGATGCTATAAAATATTCACCTTTACCAACACCAATTACCATAGGGCTTCCCTTTCGGGCTGCTATCAGCTGATCCGGCTCATCGGCGCTCATGATCACAATGGCATAAGCCCCAATAACCTTGTTCAGGGCGACCCTCACAGCCTCGCGCAGGTCAAGGCCCGTTTGCTCTATAATATCTTCTATCAGGTGAATTAAAACCTCGGTATCGGTATCGCTTTTAAAAACATGGCCTTTTGCTGTAAGTGTTTCTTTAATGATGCCATAGTTTTCGATAATACCATTGTGGATAATGGTGAGCTTACGGTTGCCCGATGAGTGCGGGTGAGAGTTACGATCACTTGGAGCGCCATGTGTGGCCCAGCGGGTATGGCCCATGCCTGCAGTTCCTTTAAGATCAATATCCTTAACAAATTTCTCAAGGTCGTCAACCTTGCCTGCCTTTTTGTAAACTTTAAGTTCTTTATCGAACAATGCGATGCCCGCACTATCGTATCCCCGGTATTCTAAACGATGAAGCCCTTTTATAATGATGGGATATGCATCCCTATAGCCTATATAACCAACAATTCCGCACATGGTGAATTTTATAAAATGTAAATGGAGCAAAAATAATCAGCTATATAACATACTTCATAGCTAATTATTTTAATTATTTACGATTAGTGCAAGGTTTTTACTTACTTAAAAATTAATTTTAAGAAGTGCTGTTAGGTTAAACAAAAAAATCCCCTAAGCGGGGATTCTTTTTATTTACCTTAAGGATTTTTTACTTAGGAATCTTAGTATAAATGATATTTAACTTAATGCGGTAAGGCGAACTTTTATCGTTACCAATTAGTATAGCACGCGCTGCCGTTTGCACACTTGGAGCAATACCTGCTGCACCAGTTGTTGAATTAACTTCTGTAGTATCTACAGGCGCTATATAAGTTCCATAATCTACAGTTTTTTTACGTATCAGGTCCTGAACATAACCGGTAATCAAAAACCGGTAAGCTTTTACAGGCTCTTTGGTTGTTCTGCCATAATAACCTCCAAATAAACCGGCCTGGTAACGGGCATCTCCTGCTGATGCATCCTGTATCAGTATGCGCTGCTTAGCAATATCCAGTTGATACATGGTTAACTTAGGAAAAGGCGCGTACGGTATTCCTGAGCCCTGTACCGGTGTTATTACCAGTTCTGCACGGTTTAATACAATAGAATCGGGATTAAGCTTACTTAGTCCCGGGAATGAAACTTTACTGCGTAAGCCACCCAAACCTTGCAAATAGAACGTAGCTTGCGTAGTTGTTGCCTTTTTAGCATTATTTATTGTTGCATTATAGGTGTGTATTATTTCGGCGGCATGTATCGGGAACGTTAAAGATACGCTTGCCGTATCCGTTGTAGTATCTTTTACAGCCTTATAAAAAACGTCTAAATGTGATGAAGCAGTAGCCAATTTTAGCTGTAATGTACCACCTGCATTTGATGCCTGGGCTCTTTCAATAGTAAGGTATAAGCCTTTCACCGCATTTTGAAAAGCCGCATCTGATGATAATTGAGTGCCACTTGCATTAAACAGGTTATCGTAAATAAACTTTTTGCTGAATGCAACACGCAGTTGAGGAGCTACCCTTTGTACTGTATCAATAGTATCCTGGCGTACCCTGGTAATTGTTAAACTATCATGCGTGTTAGCCGTAAATGTTTTGGTTGCTAAAACAGTTGCCTCATTTTCCCAATGCTTATTGCTATAATAAGTTTGGTTAAGAGGTTTCTCTTTTAGCTGGTACACGTTAATTTTATAACGTGTAGCTACAGAATCGCCATAAAAACCATCGGCATAACCCAGCACCAATACAGCCGAATCAATGGTAAGTGTACCTGCAGGTACGGTATAGGGCGAGGATGGTAAAACCATACCAAGGGCAATATTCGATTTAACTGTACCAAAAGCAGGGTCAACAAACTCGCCGAGCGGTGTTTTTGTAAGGGCAGATGTAATTACAGCTGATGAGTCTTCACCAACAGTATTAATAATCACATTGGTATCAACCAGTAAGGTTCCGCTTATCTGATTTGATGTATCAACCCCTAAACCAATACCATCCTGGCGCTTACAGCTATTCAAAATAAAAAGACTTATTAACAGGGTCAATAAGTCTAATCGGAAAAATTTCATATATAATATTAAGTATTATGCAACATGCACCAATTCGTCGTTGGTAATTTCGTCGTAAAAATTGTAATAATTTTCGAAATCTGCGGTAGAATCAAATTCTAAAACCGATTTATTGCTGTTTTTAACATTATTTAACACATCTGCATCAATATTCTCGCTGCCCAAAACAATACCATCGGAGTATTGAATTGCACCTGCATAAAGTGCAGAATTTGTACCTTCCTTATAAGCATCTACGTGCTCTTCGGTCATGTTGCTCATGATTGCTTTTTGTGCAAAGTCAGCAGCCATTTTTTCCTTGAAGTCATTTTCGTAGATCGAATAAATGATCTTTGAATTTTTAAAAGTTGGATCGTCTTTGTAAGTAGTTTTTAAATAAGCGGGAACCAAAGCGCTTAACCACCCATGGCAATGGATGATGTCAGGGGCCCAGCCTAATTTTTTTACAGTTTCCAGTGCACCTTTGCAAAAGAAAATCATTCGTTCATCATTGTCGGCGTAAAATTTACCGTCCTTATCACCAAACACATGTTTACGCTGAAAATATTCTTCATTGTCTAAAAAATATACCTGCATACGTGCTGCCGGGATAGATGCTACTTTAATTATCAGCGGGTTATCATTATCGTTGATAATAATATTCATACCAGATAAACGGATAACTTCATGAAGTCTGTTCCTGCGTTCATTAATATTGCCAAAACGGGGCATAAGGATACGAATCTCGTAACCCTTCTCCTGCATTGCCTGCGGAAGTTGTCTTGTTATTTCAGCAATTTTTGTGAGTTCAAGGAAAGGAGACATTTCATGAGTTATAAACAATAGCTTAGATTTACCCATCACTTAATCAGTATTAAAAATATGTAAAGAAGTCAAAAATTTGAGTTTGCAAATGTAATCATTATTATATAAACTGCCAACGAATTATGCAAGTAACTTTTGGTATTTTTTGCAAAAAAACACACCTTTGCCAAATTTTGTAATCTAAATTGCATTGAAGATATTTACCACCAGGCAAGAGTTAACGCAATACATTACCCATAAAGCAGGCGAAACCATTGGTTTTGTTCCCACTATGGGCGCGCTTCACAAAGGCCATATATCATTAGTTAAACAAGCACAACAAATTAGCACCAAGGTTGTTTGCAGCATTTTTGTTAACCCTACGCAATTTAATGACCCCAAAGATCTTGAAAAGTATCCCCGCCCAATAGCTGCAGATATTGCCATGCTGGAGCAGGCTGGCTGCGATATTTTGTTTAATCCGGCTGTAAGCGAGATTTATGATGATAATGAGAAATGGCATTTAGATATTGGCGACATGGAACATTTGCTGGAGGGCAAATTCAGACCCGGGCATTACCAGGGGGTTATGC
>NZ_JBFUKF010000271.1:0-6784 GCF_056400985.1 Mucilaginibacter sp. P4_G9
GAGCAATATAAATCTGTTCAGCTTTTTAATACCTCCAATGCACAGGCGGCAACAACCTGGAAGTTTACCAACCCTGCATTTCCCGTTTTGTTTCCGCTATATATTTTACCGCAGTTTGTAACGCCATATTATATAAATCCAGGCCAGTCAATACAGCAAACGGTAACAAGCAAAATATCATACCTGTTACCTGGTTTTTCAAACTTACAGGCTAAAACCAATTTTGTAAAAGCTAAATCGTCTTTAACACTCCAGTTGTATAAACCCGTTCTTCAGTTACTTCTTGACGTGTACAAAGATATCCGCAAGGGACAATTACAGCTCCGTTTGGATCATAGTTTCCTGTTTAAAGATTACCGTGAAAAATACACAGCAGAAATTTTAAGATACAGCAGAGATGGGGGTACGTTAAAACTTCCATCAGAACCTTTTGCTCCCGAAATACAATCCATAACCTTAAATTATACAGCAACTACCGCCAAAATTAATTTTAGCGGAACCACGCTGAATGATTACGTAAATGAAGAAATTGAATTTTTTCAATACGGAGCGTTCGGCCAAATGCGTGAACATGCCTATACACGCAGCAAACATAGTTTTTTAAACAATGCCCTGGTAAAACTGGTGCCCGAATATATTGACGAGGGGACATTGCAAATAGGTTTAAGCGGCCTTTATRCCCAGGATTCTGTATGTATGCTTTTCCAGGTGGCCGAGGGTAGCGCCAACCCGGATAAACCCAAAGTCGACATTACATGGAGCGTACTTTGCGATAATTACTGGAAAACCCTAAGCAACGAAGATTTTATTTTTGATACAACAAATGGTTTATTAACAAGCGGCGTAATAAAAATAGTTGTCCCGCCTGAAGCAACTACCTCCAACACTATTTTAGCAGATGGCTTATTATGGTTTAAGGCTGCCATAAAAAATGATAGTGACGGGGTTTGTAACCTGCTCGATATACAATCAAATGTAGCCATCGCATCCTTTAACAACCAGGATAATGATCCATCGCACCTGGTGAATGCTATGCCGCCCAATAGCATAACAAAGCTTAAAAATGATAACGGTGGTATCAAAAAAGTAACGCAGCCATACGCATCTTTCGGGGGCCGCTTAATGGAGGATGACCAGGCTTATTACATTAGGATAAGCGAACGGTTAAGGCATAAAGAAAGGAGTGTAGCCATATGGGATTATGAAAGGATGATCTTAGATCATTTTCCTATGGTGCACAAGGTTAAGTGTATTAATCATGCTACAACTACTTCTTTTTATGCACCGGGTAATATCCTGATGATTGTGGTGCCCAATTTAACAAATCGCAACGCGGTTGATCCCTTTAAACCTAAGGTTGATAAAAATACCCTCGATCAGATTTATACATTCCTAACGCGGCATTCATCTGCCTGGGCCCAATTCCAGGTAATTAATCCTTTGTATGAACCCGTGAAAGTATCTGTAAAGGTTAAACTGAAAAAAGGATATGAGTTTAATTATTACGAAAAAATAATCGATCAAAAAATTCAGGGCTTTTTATCCCCCTGGATATCTGACGCTGGTAACGACCTCCATTTTGGCGGCAAGGTAACCAAATCGATGATCATTAAATTTTTAGAAGATCTGGAATATATAGATTACCTGACCGCCTTTTCGCTATACAAATATTCACCTGATAAACAGGCGTTTGGCCATAATGTTGAAGTTGCCGAGGCATCAAACCCGGCATCTATATTGGTATCGGCAACTCATCATGATGTCAGCAACTACTGATACTGCATTTGTATTCGTCTCTCATTATTAAATGAGCTACAGCTCAATCATTTCTAAATTGAACAACAAGATAACCCATGAGTGATGTACTAACTATTTCATCGCAAAAACCGCAAAACAGCGCTTTTGATTTTGAAGAATTAAGAAGGGTTGGAGTTGACCATATTGAAAAAACTGCATCCGCTATCTGGACAGATTATAATATACACGATCCGGGCATTACTACGCTTGAATTGCTTTGCTATGTAATTACCGATTTAAGCTACAGAGCAAATAACAGCATCCCAGATTTACTTGCTACGCCTGCCGATACAAAAGCGAATAGTCTCAAACATTTCTTTTCGGCCGGTAAAATATTTCCCAATAAACCGGTAACAATTAATGATTATCGCAAATTGCTTATCGATATCGTAGGTGTTAAAAATGCCTGGTTGCAAAAAAGAATCATTCCAATTTTTGCGGATATCAGCCTTAAAAAACTACAGTTTACACAACCTAAAAGCTTAAAATGGGAGCCGGTAAACGTGCAGGGCTGTTACGATGTGCTTATTGAGTTTGATACCAACGTTGCCGAAGCAAACAAACAGGTTATTAAAAATAACGTGGGTAAGGTGCTGATGCAAAACCGTAACCTTTGTGAAAACTTTTTAGCCATAAACGAAGTCTCCAAACAAGAATTTCGTATTTGTACAGAATTGGAGCTGAAGCCCGGAGCAGATCCGTTTGATGCTGTTGCCCGGCTTTTTTTTAATATTCAATTATACCTTACGCCCTTTATAAAGTTTTATTGGCTTAAAGATCTGTTGGCGCAGGGTTATACAACTGATGTAATATTTGAAGGGCCAATGCTTACACATGGCTTTATTAAAGAAGAGGAATTAATTAGCTCCGACCTTAAAGCAGAAATTCATTTATCTGATATCATGCAGCAGATATTGAATGTTGATGGCGTAACTAATATTCTTGATATCATTTTTAACCCGACAGACCAGGTAACCGAACTGCCAAACAAATGGATAATCCCGGTAGCAAAGGGTAAGCAACCAGTAATTAATATTCTCAATTCCAATATTTTGATCTATAAAAATGGGATTCCGCTACGGCCTGATTTGAGCATCATTAAAAATAGGTTTAATAAGTTGATGAGCGATTACATAGTTGGCAATGACCTGGTGTTAACCGAAGATATTGTTTTTGATAGCGGCAGCTTTATTGATACCGGTAACTACTATTCTTTTCAAAATCACTTACCCAAAAACTATGGTATAAGCCATTGGGGGCTGCCCGGCGATGCTACAGACGAGCGCAAAGCGCAGGCGAAACAATTGCAGGGGTATTTATACTTTTTTGATCAGCAATTGGCAAACTACGTGTCGCAGCTTTCACATTTAACTAACCTGTTCTCGGTAAACCCCGAATCAGCTACTTATTTTACACAAGTAGTAAAAAGCTTTAAAAATGCCGATGCGTTATTTGTAAATAACAATACAATAAGCGCGGATGTTCAGTCTGCTGCTGAGGATAAGCTTACTTATTATAAACGGAGAAATTTATTTTTGGATCATCTGCTTTCACGATTTGCCGAATCATTTTTTGATTATGTGAATGTGTTGTATTCAGGGTTTACCTCAAACCCTAAAGATGTGATAAGCCCCGCAGTAGTAAATCCTGATGATATTATACAGGATAAAATTGATTTTCTTAAAAACTATCCTGAATACAGCTCCAAACGGTTCTGTGGATATAATTATACCGATGCCGGTAAAATATGGGATACCGATAACATAAGCGGACTGGAGAAAAGATTGCAACGGTTGCTGGGCTTCGATAATATTAACCGGCGCAACCTGGTGAATTTAAATACTGCTATTCAGCATGGTCTTAACGCAGCTAATAATGATGAATATTGGTTTCGTATTATTGACTACCGTGCCGGAAAAGTCCTGTTGGAAGGCGTTGTAAAATATCCCGGACAGGAAGAGGCTGCGTTTGACCTGGATGATGCACTTACTTTACTTTATACCCCTTCAAACTTAAAAATTGTTAAAAATGCTGATAACACTTTTTCATACCAGGTTTTAAATGCAGGTAAAGTCATAGGCGTAAGTACCACAAAATATGCATCGGCTAAATCTGCCGGCGTTGATACCGCAAAACTGATATTGTTGGTAACAAAAACAAGGGCAGATGAGGGAATGTTTTTAATTGAACATTTATTGCTTTTACCTAACCAGGAAATTCAACCGCCTGCAAGTCCGCCATCATCACCTCCGGCAGTATCTTATGATGGCTTTTTGCCTGTTTGTGTTGATGATAGCTGTAAAAGTTGCGATGATAAAGATCCATATTCATTCCGTATTAGCGTTGTTTTACCAGCTTATGCTCCCCGTTTTCTTAATCTTAGTTTCAGGCAGTTTAGCGAGCAAACTATCCGGATGGAAGCTCCTGCTCATACTTTCGTAAAAATATGCTGGGTAAGTAACGAGCAATTGGTTGAATTTCAGGATGCATATAAAGACTGGCTTAAAGTTAAAGCGGGCATAGCCGCCGATGTTGGTAATATCAAATTAAACAGGTTCATTACCATTTTTACAGCACTAAGAACAGTATACCCGGTTGCACGTTTGGAGGACTGCAAAAGCAGCGAAGAGCGTACACTTTTTTTATTGAATCAAAACGCATTGGGAACACTTAAAACATAAAATTATGGGTAACGTACTCGATAACATCAGTAAAGACAATACCCGCTTTACTATTTTTGAAAACGACCAGGTATTAACTGCCGATCAGTTAAATGATTTATTTAATTACCTGGATGTTCAAAACCGGCTAACCCGCACGCAGGCAATCGGGGTTGGTATAATTGCGGGTCTCGAGATAGGGCTGCTGGAAAACAAGCACCTGGTGGTATCAAAAGGTGTAGCCATTACTACAGATGGCGACCTGTTACAGTTTGAAACCGACCAGGAGTTTGATCAGTATGATACCTTCGAGGATAAGAATGCAAAGTATCCTTACTTTCACCTGGATAATGACAAACCTATTCCAATGTTCGAACTTCGCAACAGCAAGTTAGTTGGCTCAGTACCGGGTAAAGATCTGTCAACGCTTGAGAGTACAACCAGCACGGCATTTAAGGATTATGTAGGTATACTGTACCTGGAAGATTATGATAACGATCCGGATCTGTGCACAGGAACTGATTGCGATAACAAGGGGATAATAGCAGTTAAGGACCTTAAGGTTTTGCTTGTTCATAAAAACAACGTGCGCACACTTTTACAAAGCATGCCATCAATGAACAAGGATTATTTTTCGCTTGATGATCTGAATATTCCCAGGGTAACTGTAAGTACGGCAATTGATACTTACGCCGAGCTGAATGCGTCTTTTAATAACGTGCTGGCGGTTAAGGATGATATAAAAAATAAGTTAACAAAGGCCTACCAGGTATGCCGGCTTATTGTAGAGGATGAGTTTGACAGCGGCGACCCAACCACAAACTGGGGAACATTGCTTGATCAGTACTTTACTGCCGCCACAACCACGTCAACCCAATATGTATATGATTTTGCAAGGGACCTAAGCTATGCTTACAATGAAATGCGCGAAAGCCTTTTCTCCGACGATATGCTGATCTCTCCGGATGTCGATCTGTTTCCCAAACATGTGTTGCTTGGTTTAATCAGAGATGCAACCATAAAGAATCCTATTGTTGTTTTTCCCGACATCAGGATACCCATAAGAGAATTGCCTACAACCAGGACAGTAGCGATAAATAGTTTGCTGAATCCGCGGCTTAGTTTATTGAGCAATATACGTTTTAACCTCGGCACCCTCATTCGCAGGTTCAACCCGGTATTGATCGACCTGGAATACCGCCATCATTTTTATGAGTCGCCAATTTTGAATAGTAACGATGAGTCTGATGAGCTTACCCGGTTTTGCTTTATGCGAATACACAGCATGATCACTAATTTTAAGGTGCCAACTGCTGCTGAGCTTCAAAATCTTGATCGGGGTCTTAAAATTACGCCAAGCCTTTATGAGGATACTGAGTTAGGTAAAAGAAGTATTCCTTTTTACTATAGATTTAATGCAAATTTACCATTAAACCTATACTGGAACTTTAAGGCAAACAACCGGAAAAGAGAAAATAAAATACTCTCGTATTCTGCCGGTCAATATGCCCCTAATGATGCAGCAACTTTTAACCCCCTGTTGTTTAACATACTGCCCTATAACTTCTTCAGAATTGAAGGGCACATTGGGTTTAAGCGGGCAGATGTTGAAGCTGCACTTAATAAAGTGATCTTAGATAATAATTTGCCAATAAATATTCAATCTGTCCAGGTTGAGAAAAAGCTGGAAACTATCCCGCCCAGGGCCTGGTATTTTCCACATTTATATATGTACGAAAAATCAATAAAGAGCACTTTTATTGACAGATTGGATAATGCTGACATCGTAAATGATAACCTCCAGGCTAAAGACCAAACCGTGCCGGTTACCGAGTTTAAAACAGCAAGGCAAAGTGTGCTCGATAATAGTCTTGACATTGCCAACCCCAAATTTAGTCTCCTGAGTTACCGTTCTGCAGTTTCAAATGTAATTACGGCTGCAACCAATGTGAAAGCACAAACCAAACAATATACCTTTTCAAATACCGCAATTCCTCATGATTTTATTCTTAATTCTGATGTTATCCGGAAAACGGATGTAATTTCAGGTATTTACCAGGATTCTCTTGTAAAGAAAAAAACAGGGCTTATGCTGGGAAACTTTATGAAAGACAATCCCGGGCTTGAACACGCCGGCGGTGTTTTACGCGGGGGGACTTTTGTATTGGTATATACAGCCGATGATCAAATAGTAATAGCTGATTTCATGCTGCCATATGCCAGCATTGATAAGGATATAGTGCCCAACCCGCCGGTTTACACACCGCTGCCTTTGCCATTACCAGGCGGTATACCGATTATTCCTAAATTTCCGATAGATAATATAT
>NZ_JBFUKF010000272.1:0-6744 GCF_056400985.1 Mucilaginibacter sp. P4_G9
CAGGAATACAGGAAAGGTTTATTTTGCAGTGAATGCGGACGAACCAAAAGCGAAATTGAAGTGCGGGCACATTTAAACTTTGATGAGCATATAAGAGACGGGGCTGCTCATAACAGGCATACTTTAATTGCCACCCAGGAGATCTATGACCATCTGTACGTTGAATATCTCACCGATTTTAAAAATCTTAAAGAAGAATATGATAATGAGTATGCCGATTGTGGTGGTGACGCTTCTTCGGCAAACCTGCAAATAATAACCGACCAGCAACTGAAATTTTATACAAAGAAGCTTAGCGGCGATGCCAACTTATGTAATGCAGAATTTGGGTTATTACACATCGATTACTATGTTTATTATGCGTGTACCATAAGGGTTTACACTATTAAATGGCAAACTATCCGGATTCATACTATTCAGGTTACAAAAAACAGCTATCGGGCCGGGTTTCACAATACAGGCAATGCTATCTCACGGGCAGGCAATATGTTAAATGATTATTTGAAAACGTTGGCCGGTAACCAGCGCACCGTCTTTTTGAGGGTAGATACACCACCATCCTGGCGATTGCAGCGCGCATTTGTAAATACGCAGCAATGAAAACTAATCACAAAACAATAACCAAAAAAGGCCCGGGAAACTCCCGGGCCTTTAATATTTGCAAGCAAAATAGCTTAGTGTTTTTCTTCGTGAATTTCTTCTTCCCTAAACAGCTTTGCGCTAAAGAAATCATTATTCATKCGGGCAATGTTGGTTAGCTTAATTTCTTTAGGGCATTCGGCTTCGCATGCACCTGTGTTGGTACAACTGCCAAATCCTTCCTCGTCCATTTGGGCTACCATTGATTGTGCACGGCGATAGCGCTCTGGCTGGCCTTGTGGCAATAAGCCTAACTGGGTGATCTTAGCCCCAACAAAAAGCATGGCCGAAGCATTTTTACAGGCAGCAACACAAGCGCCGCAACCTATGCAGGTAGCCGAGTTAAAGGCCTCGTCGGCAATTACTTTAGGGATAGCTATGGCGTTACCATCTGGTACGCCGCCAGTATTAACTGATACATAACCGCCCGCCTGCTGGATCCTGTCGAACGCGGAACGATCAACCGCCAGGTCTTTTATAACCGGGAAAGCAGAGGCGCGCCATGGCTCAATAGTGATGGTTTGACCGTCATGAAAGGTGCGCATGTGCAGCTGGCAGGTTGTAATGCCCCTTTTTGGCCCATGCGGGTGACCGTTGATATATAACGAACACATGCCGCAAATACCTTCGCGACAATCGTGGTCAAAGTTGATCGGCTCATCGCCTTTATGGGTCAAACTTTCGTTAACAACGTCAAGCATTTCCAGGAATGACATATCAGGCGAAATATTTTCGGCCTTGTAGGTCACAAATTTGCCCGATGTCTGAGCGTTTTTTTGACGCCATACTTTCAGCGTCAGGTTCATATTTCCGTTACTCATCTCTTTAAGATTTTGTATCAAATTTTTTGTATCAAGTAGTTAGTATCAAGTATCAAGTAATTTGTATTGGGTATTTAAGTTTTTCAAGTCTTGCTACTTGATACTATATACTTGCTACTGCACCGCTACTAAGCATAATTTCGTTGTGATAAATGAACTGATTCAAATACCAATTGTTCTTTGTGTAACACTTCGGGCTGGTTTTCACCTTTAAATTCCCAGGCTGCAACAAATGCGAAGTTTTCATCATCACGTTTGGCTTCTCCATCTTCGGTTTGCGATTCAACCCTGAAGTGACCACCGCATGATTCGCGGCGCATCAGTGCATCATCAACCATCAGTTCGCCCAGTTCAATAAAGTCGGCAATCCGGCCTGCTCTTTCCAGCGAAGCGTTTACTTCTTCATTTTCGCCGGTTACAATGGCGTTTTTCCAGAAATCAGCTTTTAGTGCCTGTATCAGGCCTTTGGCTTTTTTCAATCCTTCTTCTGTACGGGCCATTCCGCAATATTCCCACATGATGTGGCCAAGGTCGCGGTGGTATTCGTTAACAGTTTTGGTTCCTTTTAAAGCCAGTAATTTATTGATATAGGTAATCACATCCTTTTTAGTTGCTTCAAAAGCAGGGTGCGATGTATCCACTTTTTTAGGACCAATTTTAGCAAGGTAATCGCCAAGGGTATAAGGGATCACAAAATAACCATCAGATAAACCCTGCATCAAAGCAGAAGCACCTAACCGGTTGGCGCCGTGATCAGAGAAATTACATTCGCCCAAGGCATATAAACCCGGTACATTGGTGCTCAGGTTATAATCAACCCAAAGTCCGCCCATGGTATAGTGAACGGCAGGGTAAATTCGCATGGGCTGTTTGTATGGGTTCTCGTTGGTAATCTGGATATACATATCAAACAGGTTACCGTATTTTGCTTTCACTGTTTCTTCGCCTAAACGCTTGATAGCATCGGCAAAGTCAAGGAATACCGCAAAGCCCGAGCCACCTACACCTTTACCTTCTTCAACCATTTCCTTTGCGTTGCGTGAGGCCACATCGCGCGGAACAAGGTTACCAAACGCCGGATATTTACGTTCAAGGAAGTAATCGCGGTCGTCCTCTTTAACCTGGTCGGCCCTAAGTGTTCCTTTACGTAACTGCTCGGCAATCTCTACAGTTTTAGGCGCCCAAACGCGACCATCGTTACGTAACGACTCAGACATCAGCGTAAGCTTTGACTGGTGATCGCCGGTTACCGGGATACATGTTGGGTGAATTTGGGTATAGCAGGGGTTACCAAAGAAAGCACCGCGTTTGTGTGCTCTCCAGGCAGCAGTTACATTTGAACCGATTGCGTTTGTTGACAGGTAGAACACGTTGCTGTATCCACCGGTACATAACAATACCGCGTGGCCTGCATGTGTTTCAATAGCACCGGTGATCATGTTACGGGTAACAATACCTTTGGCATGGCCATCTATGGTAACAACATCCAGCATTTCGGTACGGGTGTACATTTTTACTTTGCCGGCGTGTATCTGGCGGTTTAATGCCGAGTAAGCGCCTAAAAGTAGTTGTTGCCCGGTTTGGCCGCGTGCGTAAAACGTACGTGACACCTGCGAACCTCCGAACGAGCGGTTATCCAGCAAGCCACCATACTCGCGTGCAAAGGGAACGCCCTGTGCAACACATTGGTCAATTATATTAACAGATACTTCGGCAAGGCGGTACACGTTACCTTCGCGGGCACGGTAGTCGCCACCTTTTATAGTATCGTAAAACAAACGGTGCACGCTGTCACCATCGTTCTGGTAGTTTTTTGCTGCGTTGATACCACCCTGTGCTGCAATTGAGTGCGCACGGCGGGGGCTATCCTGGAAACAAAAAGATTTTACGTTATAACCCAGCTCGGCCAATGAAGCCGCGGCTGATGCGCCTGCCAAACCTGTACCTACAATAATAATATCGTATTTACGCTTGTTGGCCGGGTTAACCAGCTTCAGGTCAAATTTATGCTTGCTCCATTTTTCGGCTAATGGGCCTTGAGGAATTTTAGCATCTAAACTCATTTCTTATCTATTTTATATTTAGTGAGTGGTTGATTAGGTGAGTAGTGAGTGGTTAATAACTCACTTGTCCAAACTAAATCAACCTAATCTAACTTAATCAACCTTTATTTAGCGTACAAAAAAATAGTAGTACACTGGCATGGCTGCAAAAAGCAGCGGAATAATCACCGCAAAGAGCCATGTACCTACCGCGTATACTATAGGCGTGTATTTACGGTGTACCCAGCCCAGTGTGCGGAAGGCGCTCTGGAAACCATGCAGCAGGTGGAACGATAACGCGCCCATAGCAATTACATAGAAAAGCACATACCACCATTGGCTAAAGCTATATACCACACGTGCATGCAGGTTTTTTAGCCTAACTATTTCTACATTGTTTTCGGTAGATACAGAGTGGTTAAAGTCTTCAGATACGGGGGTATAAGCAGACTCGGTTGTTTTGCCTGTTGCCAGATCTGTGCGGTACTCCTTAAAAGCAACATCGTTGGTATATTTATACTTGAACCAAAAATCGCCCATGTGAATCACGATGAATAAAAACAGGATTGAACCCAGCAGCCCCATGTTTTTTGATGACCAGCTTGCATCAGATTTTGCGGCCACCGCATAGCCAACAGGGCGTGCCTTACGGTTTTGAACCGTTAAAATAAGCGCGTATAGCGCATGTACCAGGATTGAAAGGTAAAGCAGGTATGCAATAACCTCGATAGGTGGAAAATGTGTTAAAAAATTGGCATACACATTAAAACCAAAGCCATTATCGTTGCTAAATAACAACAGGTTGCCCCCAAGGTGTACTATAATAAAAGTACACAAAAACAAGCCTGTTAAAGCCATGATAAGCTTTTTTCCCAGCGATGAGTTAAAGGTTTGTTTAATTTCGCTCATTATGAATTAGATTTATTTTGGCAAAAGTATTTATTAAATGCCAAAAGATATAAATGCATCCGGCTTATTAACCGCGAAAAAGCTATTTAGAATCAATCTAAGAAATTACAATGCAATTACACTCCTTTTATGCGTAAAATGCTTGCTGCAAGGCCGCGCGGTTAGGCAATAACAATTACCTTATCCTTCAAAACAGCAAATATTTTATCTTTTCGCTGACTGCGAATAGCCACTTTGCCAGTGAATTTGCCAAAGGAGGGTAGTATAGCCTGCCTGCCGCTAAATGCAAAACAGGGCAGGGTGACGCTTTGCCTTCCCTTGCCGCTAAGGTTTACCCCAGGGTGAATATGCCCRCAAAAAACATAACCGGCAGCGTTTTGCAGCGTATCATCGGGCAAGGGGTGGTGCAGCATCAGGAATGGAGCCATCAGCAGTTCATCATGTAGTTCGATGTTGAGTTTTTGGTAGTGGCTGTCGGCTATAATATCGTGATTACCTTTTATTAGGATGATCTGTAAGGCGGGGAACTGGCTGCGCCAAAGGATGAACCAATCCCAATCATTGTTCATATCGCTATGGAACAGGTCGCCAAGGAATAGTAGCTTTTCGGGTTGATGTTCATAAATCAGGTCGGATATAGTAGCCAGGTCGCTTTGTTCCATATCCCTTGGCACGGCTATGCCTGCTTTACGGAAATGCCCTACCTTGCCAAAATGCACATCGGCAATAATTAAAGCTTTTTGCTGCTGCCAGTAAATGGCTTTTTGGGGTAGCAATAAAAGATCCTGGTTGAGTAAATTAAATGGAGTTGCCGAACCGATCGTCATAACAGGGCCAAAGTTAAAATTTATTTTTTGAGATCAGGAGGTAGGCGCGCAAAGATGCAAAGACGCTAAGGATCGGTTTATTTTAGAATAACATTGTTTAATAATTTTTCTTAGCGCCTTTGCGTGAGTCAAATAACACAACATCATAATTTTCTTATTACTTTTACCACAACCAATCCGGTTTACATGAGTAATACCTTTAACCGACCCATCCGCGTTTTAGTTGCCAAAGTAGGGCTTGACGGGCACGACCGCGGGGCACGCATTATTGCTACCTCGCTGCGCGATGCCGGCATGGAGGTAATTTATACCGGTTTGCGCCAAACGCCCGAAATGGTGGTAAATACAGCCCTGCAGGAGGATGTGGATGCCATTGGTATCTCCATATTATCCGGAGCGCATATGACCGTTTTCCCCAGGATACTCAAATTAATAAAAGAGAAGGAGATGGATGATGTGCTGGTTACCGGTGGGGGTATTATTCCCAATGATGATATGATAGCGCTGAAAGAACAGGGTGTGGGCGAACTTTTTCCACCAGGAACCAGCACCCAGGACATTGTTAAATATATAACAGGCTGGGTACATGAGCACCGTAACTTTTAAATAACAGTTGCAATGAAATTTCAAAATTTATTGATCACCAACCAGGATCGCATACAATATATCACTATCAACCGCGAAAATAAACTCAACGCGCTTAATAAGGAAACCCTTGCCGAACTGCATACCGCTTTTTTTGATGCATTTAATAATTCGGCCGTAGGCGGCATTATTATAACCGGGGCAGGAGCGAAGGCCTTTGTTGCCGGGGCCGATATCAGCGAATTTGCCGATCTGGATGCCGATGCCGGAACCTCACTTGCCCGCAATTACCAAACTAAAGTTTTTGACCAGATTGCTAATGGCAGCAAACCTATACTTGCGGCTATAAATGGCTTTGCTTTAGGCGGGGGCCTTGAACTGGCCATGGCCTGCCATATCCGTATAGCTGCCGAAACTGCTAAAATGGGCCTGCCCGAAGTAACATTGGGGTTAATACCCGGCTATGGTGGTACCCAGCGCCTGGCCCAACTGGTGGGCAAAGGCAAGGCACTTGAAATGATACTTACAGCCGATATGATTACCGCCGCCGAGGCGCTCCATTATGGACTGGTTACGCATGTAGTTGACCAGGGATCCTTGCTGGAAAAAGCCGGGGAACTAATGCATAAAATACTGCTTCGGGCCCCTTTAGCCCTTGCTGCCGCCATCCGGTCGGTAAATGCAGGGTTAAATGATGGCGTAAATGGTTTTCAAATAGAAATAGAAGAGTTTGGCAAATGTTTCGGCACCGAAGATTTTAAAGAAGGTGTTGCTGCTTTTTTTGGTAAACGCAAGGCGGAGTTTAAGGGGAAGTAATAGCCTCTCTGATTCTATCTATTACGTATTTGCTAAAGAAACTCTTTTGTCATCCTGAACGAAGTGAAGKATCTACTCTCCGCCATGCTTCTTCGTCCTGGACAG
>NZ_JBFUKF010000273.1:0-6696 GCF_056400985.1 Mucilaginibacter sp. P4_G9
CATTAGGTATTAACTATTATACAGATAATAAACAAACTGATCCCTCGGCACCCAAAATATCAAAATATGCTTATGGGATAGATTACCATACTGTTATAAAAGATAAGCTAAGGCAGTTGTTACAGATTGTTAATGAGAAGATTGGCGAAGTTGGAGGCCGTGTATTTGTTGATTCGGCACCGGTGCTGGATAAGGCCTGGGCCAAAAGGGCCGGCCTGGGCTGGATAGGTAAAAACTCAAATCTTTTAAACAAAAAAAACGGCTCCTTCTTTTTTTTAGCCGAACTCATCATCGACCTGGAACTGGAATATGATATAGCCCCCACTGCCGATCATTGCGGCACCTGCACCAATTGTATTGATGCCTGCCCTACCGATGCTATAGTTGGCCCTTATGTGGTTGATGGAAGCCGATGCATCTCGTACCTCACCATCGAACTTAAGAATGAGATCCCCCTGGAGTTTAAAGGCAAAATGGATAACTGGATGTTTGGTTGCGATATTTGCCAGGATGTATGCCCCTGGAATCGTTTCTCGGTATTAAACAGTGAACCGGCTTTTAGCCCCCACCCCGATTTGCTGGATCTTAAAGCCGCCGACTGGCAGGAAATTACCCAGGATGTTTTTCAAAAAGTATTCAAAAATTCGGCTGTAAAGCGTACCAAATTTACCGGCTTAAAAAGGAATATAGATTTCCTGAAATCATAGATACAAGTGGTCCATCTGCAGGGAATTTATTTGCGAAACTGGTTGAAAAATATCCAACAAAAAACATCTCTTTTAATACACCGTTCGTGCACCTTCCCGCACCTTTCGCACCACTTTACCAATACCTGCCACACACCTTTGAGCACCCTTTGATAGTGCTTTAATAATACCTATTTAGCTTAAAATAAGATAGTTACTATAAAATAGCATCTTACGGAGCTTCCTATATAAACAAGCCGGGCGATTATCCTTCAGGATAATCGCCCGGCTTGTTTATATACAAATTTACAAAAATTTAATTAAAAAGTCTCAAATCTCATGTCTAACATCTCAAATCTAAACAAACTACCCCTTCTTAAATTTCAATGCCAGTTGTGCCAGCATATCATCATTAACGGGTTGGGCGGGTTCGTCTTTCTTTTTAAAAGGTTTGGGCGGATATTGAGTTTTGGTATGATCCGGTTTATGGAATTCCTTTTTAGGGTAATCAGTTTTTGGCGCTTCTGGTTTAGGCGCTTGGGCCTGCTCAACAGGTTTTGGTTGTTGCTGATGCTGTGCAGCGTTTTTTGCCTGGCGCTCAGCATTCTTTTTAGCGCTCCAGCGGGTGTGAATTTCTTCGAGCTTGCGTTTGGTATACAACGGAAAATCGCCCTGCATCATCCAGGAATAATAGCTTGGCTCGGCATTCAGTACATCCTCTACCCGTTTGCCTTTGTGTTTGCCAAAGTTTATCGTCTCCTCCCCTTGTTCATTGTAAACCATTCGGCCTGCAAAATCAACAGGTTTACTCAGGTTGGTAAATTTATGCAGCGCCTCAACATCACCAACAACCGGGGTAGTAATAATGCCTTTTTTATCTTCCCATTGCATATTTTCATAACGCTCAATCTGCGCCAGCAACACTTCCATGGTGGCACGGGTATCAGCCTCGGCCGAGTGTGCATTCTCTATTTTTTTATCGCAATAAAACTGGTAAGCGGCTTTAAGGGTGCGCTGCTCCATTTGGTGAAATATATTTTGTACATCCACAAAATGGCGCTCATCCAAAGTAAACGAAACGCCGGCGCGTAAAAATTCCTCCATCAGCATCGGGATATCAAACTTGTTGGAGTTGTACCCTGCCAGGTCGCTATCGCCAATAAATTCGGCTATATCGTTACCAAGGGCTTTAAATTGCTGCTCGTCCTGTATATGCTCGTCATAAATACCGTGTACCAATGATGATTCTAATGGAATAGGAATACCGGGGTTAACACGCCATGTTTTAACCTCTTCACTGCCATCGGGGTGAAGCTTAATAACTGATATTTCAACTATCCGGTCGGCTCCTATATTGGTACCCGTAGTTTCAAGATCGAAAAAGGCCAGCGGGCGTTTTAATTTTAGTTTCATTGTAAATGATTCAGTAATACTGTAAAGGTCGCAAATGTCCTAAAAAGAATCAGCACAATAAATTTTTTAATTTAATTAATAATTCATTTTTATGTATTAAATTGATACCACCCTAATTATCGCGATTATTGTATGAAAAAAGCACTACTTATTATCATCTTATTTATTGGTATTCAACACTTTGTAAAGGCACAGGATTTTGAAGAAAGTGTAACCACCGAAGACCTCGACCTAAAAAAATACGCAAAAGACACATCGGCTCATGCCTTATTTTTAAACGAGTTTGGCAAAAGCAGGATTGATGTAGTAAGTGATGACCATGTGCGCCTGATTTTTAATTACCATGCCCGCATCAAAATATTTGATACAAAAGGCCTTGAAAGCGGAACTATTGAGATACCTATACACCATAGTAGCAATAACGAATCGACAGAAGAGGTTGACGAGATAGTTGGCACCACATACTATCGCGACGATGATGGCCTTATGCGCAGCGCCCCCCTTGATGTTAAAAAAGTATATACCGTAAAAGATTACAAGTACCGAAGCACTGTAAAATTTGCCTTGCCTGGTTTGCGGCCGGGTTGCGTTATTGATTTCAGGTATAAGCTTACATCGCCTTACCTTAATGAATTTAGAAATTGGGATTTTCAGGATGAAATACCAAAGGAGCATTCAAAATATGAGGTGCATATTCCCGCTTTCTGGGTTTTTAATGCATCACTGCGTGGAGGTTTAAAGCTATCAAACAGCACTTCGGAGCTTGAACGCGAATGCTTTTCATCCCATGGCGCAAAATGTGATTGCTCGCACATCACTTATGAAATGAAAGATATCCCTGCCTTTGTATCCGAGGACTATATGACCGCGCCTAAGAATTTCTTAGCCGCCATCTACTTTGATGAGGTTGAATGGACCAACCCATACACCAGCGTAAAAACAGTTGTTTCAAAAACCTGGAAAGATATTGAACATCAGCTTAAAACAGATGAGCTTTTTGGTTCGCAATTTAAGCGCAAAGAGCTAATGAAGGACAGGATAACCACAGTGATTGCCGGAAAAACAGATGAACTGGAAAAAGCCAAAGCTATTTACGCGTACCTGCAAAAATGGTTTAAATGGAATAATATTACAACCATTTACAGTCCGGATGGTATAAAAAAAGCATATGAGGCGCATACCGGTACCATTGGCGATATTAACCTGGCCCTGGCTGCAGCGTTAAGGGCGGCAGACCTAAACACAGAGGTGGTTGTACTATCAACCCGCAATAATGGAAATATTAATATGCTTTACCCGGTAATTAATGATTTTGATTATATAATTGCCAAAGTTAATATTGGCGATAAAAGTTACCTGCTTGATGCTACCGATCCTTTGTTATCATTTGGCTTGCTGCCCCTCAACTGCCTTAACGATAAAGGCCGGGTTATCAGCCTGGATAAACCATCATACTGGATAGAGTTAAGTGGTTTACAGAAGGAGTCGTCAACAAAATCACTTGATCTTACTTTGCTTGATAACGGTAAGCTTAAAGGCACCATAGTTAATTATTATTCGGGTTACGATGCCTATTTAAAACGCAAAGCCATTAAAAAATTCAACTCGGTTGATGAATATGTTGAAAACCAGGACGAAAAATTGCCCAGGCTAAAGATCCTGAAATCAAGTATTTCAAACCTGGATAGCCTGGATATGCCGCTTGGAGAAACTTTTGATGTTGAAATTGACGCGTTTGATAACATGAACCATAACCGGCTGGTGTTTAACCCATTTTTATGGGATAAAATAACTACCAATCCGTTTAAGCTTGCCGAAAGGGATTACCCGGTTGACTGGGGAATGGCATCAGATAGTCGTTTAATACTAAATATGCGCCTGCCCGATGCTTATACAGTTGAAACCCCGCCGCAATCTGTAGCATTTAAAATGCCCGGAAATGGTGGTATGTATGCAAGTAATTTTGACAGCCTTGGCAGTGCTTTCACATTCTCAAGCATAATAAAGTTTACTAAACCTGTTTATACTTCGGAAGAATATCCTTACCTGAAAGAACTTTATAATAAGATCATCCTTACCGAAAAAGCCGATATGGTTTTCAAGAAAAAATAATGAAAGTACTTGTAACGCTGTTATCAATCCTGGCATTAGGCATAAGCGCCGGTGCGCAGGAAAACTATGACGTATCGCTGATACCTAAAGATCTGCTGCCTTACGCCGGCGCCGTTGTACGCAATGAAGAGCTTAATATTGAAGTAAAAGATTTAAATAATACTTTTTACCATATAAAACAGGCCATAACTATATTAAATAAAAATGGCGCCGAAGAAGCCGAAATAGTTGTGTTTCATGACAAAGCCAATATTATAAAAGGTATAAAGGGAGTTGTATACAACCAGTTTGGCAAGCCAATAAGTAAGTTTTCTGAAAGCGATTTTGAGGATGTTAATGCGGCAAGCCGGTCAACACTTTTTGATGATACCAGGGTTAAGCATTTTAACCCGGCAGTAACCGATTACCCCTATACGGTTGCTTATGAATACGAAATAAAATCAAAGCAATCGCTCAACTTCGCCGATTGGGTACCTAATTCGTCAACAGGTGTTGCCGTTGAAAAAAGCACTTATACTTTTAGCAGTAAGCCCGATTTCAAGATCAGGTATAAGGAGTTAAATGTTCCTGTTAAGGTGGTTACRGGCACCAATAAACAGGGAGAGAGCACATATACATGGCAGTTAACAAATTTAAAAGCCATAAAGGAAGAGCCATACAGCCCCAATGGCGATAAATATTTGAGCAGGGTAAAAATTGCTCCCGAAAACTTTGAATACCTGGGCGTACCCGGATCATTTAACGATTGGAACGGGATGGGTAAATGGATCTATGATAAATTGCTGGCCAGCCGTACAACACTTCCCGCATCAACTATTGAAAGAATGAAGGAGATCACCAACGGCATTACCGATCCTAAACTGAGAGCCAAAAAAATTTATGAATACATGCAGGGCAAAACGCACTACATAGGTGTACAGGTTGGCATAGGCGGTTACCAGCCTTTTTTGGCAAGCGATGTGGACCAGCAAAATTATGGCGACTGTAAGGCATTGGTGAACTATACCCAGGCCCTGTTTAAGGCGGTTGATATCGACTCTTACTATTGTATTGTAAAGTCGGGCTCGCGTAAGCAAAGCCCTTTAACTGATTTTGCCAGTATGAACCAGTTTGACCATGTTATACTGTGCCTTCCGTTTAAAAACGACACCACTTTCCTGGAATGCACAAGCCAGAAAATACCTTTCGGCTTTTTAAGTGATTTTACTGATGACCGCTATGTATTAGCCTGCACACCGGATGGCGGCAAACTGCTGCATACACCTAAGTACACCGCCCAGGATAACCTGCAATACTGCAAAGCCAGCTTCAGCATAAATGCAGATGGTATGTTAACAGGCGATATGCTTACCACGTTTAAAGGCACCCAGTATGAAAACCGTGAATATATTATCCAGGAAGCACCAAAAGAGCAGGTAAAAAGCCTTCAAAAGGAATACCCTATAAATAATCTCGAAATTGAAAAATTTGAATTTAAACAGGATAAAAGCCTGCACCCGGTAGCTACAGAAACTATAAAGCTAAGCGCGCCCGATTATGGATCGGCAAACAACGGTAAGATAGATTTTCTAGCTAATGCCATTAACCGGACAGGAGGAACGCCCCGCGAAGTACGTAACAGGCGTAACGCTTTATATATAAACAGGGGCTATACCGATGAAGATGAAATTAGGTATACCTTGCCTAAAGGTTACCATGTTGATATGCGGCCGGCAAGTATATCAATAGAAAAGCCTTTTGGAAAGTTTTCTGTTTCGACCATAATAATTGGCGACCAGCTGGTATATAAACGCAAGCTGCAGGTAATTGATGGCACATACAATAAAGATCTGTACCAGGAGTTTGTCGACTTTTACCAGGCCATAAGCGAAACAGATAACAGCAACGTAACCCTGGTTAAAAATAACTAAATATTACAATACCGAGTATGATGCCTATGATCATGACCAGGTACAGCAAAATTTCGTTCCCTGCAAATTTTTTATACTTTGTCCAGAATGAGTATTCTTCTTTTTGATTTGACATAAGGTTGCAAAAATATTCATTTTTTAATGTAGTTTGTAATAACCACACGCTTGTTTGGGTCCGGACAGCTATTTCCCGGCCTAAGTAGTATGAATATTGCTTGCCGTATTGTTATAATCGGGTTTAACCACCGGTTTTTCTGTTTTCTTAATACTTCCGCAGGCCGAAACAAGCACAGTTACAGCAACCACAAAAAGCATTATACAATGCCTATGTGAACCGGGTAGCCAAAGTTTTAAAGCTGGCATAACAAATTAAGTTACTGATATATAAACTTACAAATACATATCGACAACCAAAAGACACACTGAAAATAAATTAGTTACATCATGAGGAGCAAAGACAGGTAGATTAAGGAGCAAAGACAGAAAGATTAAGGACAAAAGACTAAATTGCCTCCCCCAATTTGATAGACCACTCACCACTCATTAATTAGTCGACACAGTGGCCTCATCAACAG
>NZ_JBFUKF010000274.1:0-6674 GCF_056400985.1 Mucilaginibacter sp. P4_G9
CGATTATATGACCAAACCTTTCAATTTCGAAATACTCATTTCTAAAATCAAAAATCTGATCAGGTTACAGGCTACATTTAAAAAAACGTATATCCGGCAATTAGATTTCCAGATAAATGAACCGGCTATACTCGCCACCGACGAAGTATTTGTAAAAGATGTTATAAATTTCATCGAACAAAACCTGCTTAATCCTTCCCTTTCAGTTAATGAACTGAGTAAACATATGGGAATGAACCGTAATACACTTTATAAAAAGCTATTAGTGATTACCGGCAAATCTCCCGTTGAATATATCAGATCGTTAAGATTAAGAAAAGCCGCTCATTTATTAGAACATAGCCAGATGAACATTGCAGAAGTATCGTACGAGGTTGGTTTTAACACACCTCAATATTTTGCAAAATCATTTAAAGACGAGTTTAACATGCTACCATCGGAGTTTGTTCTCCAAAAACGTAAGCCGGGCCAGGAGAAAATTGATGTTTCCTGAATTTATTCCAATTACATAATAAAGATTATTTGCTTGAATGGCCTCAAATTGCCATTAATACAGGCATAAATGTTAGCGAAATCTGTATTGTTTAATATAATATCTTGATAATCAGCTTCTTGATTTGTATGTGAACATTTGTTACATCAATAATTACAAATGTTACACCCTTGTAAAATCTTCATTTCTACCTTCATCTCCAATAAATGTGTCTTATACAATGGTTCCGATCATTGTGCGTACACTTTTAACCAATTGTAAACTTATGCCCGCTGAATGCGGAATAAAAATTTTCTTGTTTTGATGGAAACGTTGCTTACGTATTGTATTAAGCTATCTGGTAGCCGATATTTTGCAATCGATTGTGGAATTAGTTTATATAAAATTTCAACCCTTAATTAAAATTCACATACCCCTAATTAAATATCAAATCACAAATTATTAACGAAGCCAGTAAATTATGAATGAACATCAAAACTGAATAGCCCCCGATCAAACCACCAATTATTAAACAATTATGAACCAATATTAACATGGAAAAAAATTTACGAAAAAAATTAAGATGTAGTGTTTCGCTATTTATGGCAATGATGCTGCTGTGCCTTTCAGGCTATGCGCAAACCATAAAGGTTAGCGGAAAAATAACCAATGCCGACGATTCTGAGCCACTACCTGGCGTAACCGTTAAAATAAAGAATACGGCAACAGGTACCTTGTCGGGTATTGATGGTAGTTATACAATCAATGCAAAAGCCGGTGATGTGTTGGTGTTTAGTTACCTGGGCTTTACCACGCAACAAATAACCGTTAAGCAAAACAACACAATTAATGTTAAGCTATTGCCAGGCAATAAAGCGCTTGATGAGGTGATTGTTGTGGGCTACGGTAAAATGAAAAAAACCGATTTAAGCAGTTCACAGGTAACAATAACCGCTGCCGATATCTCCAAAACGGTTAATACTACCTTTGACCAGGCTTTACAGGGCCGCGCTGCAAACGTTAATGTTACAGCAAACAGCGGTCAGCCCGGTGCCGCTCCCACGGTTATTATCAGGGGCTTAAATTCGCTTACAGGTTCAAACCAGCCTTTGTATGTTATAGATGGAGTACAGTTTAAACCGGCCGATCAAACTTCGGGCGCCGGTGTTGGGGCAAATTACCTGTCAAGCCTTAACCCGGATGATATTGAAACACTGAATGTTTTGCAAGGCCCTTCTGCCACATCAATATATGGAGCAGCGGGCGCCAACGGTGTTATTATGGTTACCACCAAAAGAGGTAAAGCCGGCGAAACCAAAATTAATTTTAACAGCCTGTTTACCCTACAGGACCTGCCAAAGTTTGCCGATGTAATGAACTTAAGAGAGTGGGCTACCTATCGCAATGCATATGCTGCCGCAGGCGCAGCTGCATCACAGCCCGAATTTGCAGATCCATCGGTATTGGGTAATGGTACAAACTGGCAAAAAGAATTGTTTCGTAGAACGCTGTTGCAAAAACAGCAGCTTTCATTAAGCGGTGGTAACGAGAAAACAACATTTTATTTTTCGGGCGAACACTTCAGCCAGAATGGGGTTGCTGTCGGCTCTGGATTTACCCGTAATTCGGTACGTTTAAACCTCGATAACCAAACACGCTCGTGGTTAAAAATTGGTACCAATTTAAATGTAAGCCAATCCAAAGAAATTGTTAATACTTCAAACTCCGATATTTTAAATATTGCTATCGGGCAAAATCCGAGTATCCCGGTTAAAAATCCCGATGGTAGCTGGGGTGGGCCGGTAAATACACAATTCCAATATACCAATCCTGTGGCTTTAGCTTCGGTAAATGACAATCACAACCAAAACATTACATTTAATGGCGGCGGGTATGTGGATATTAATATTTTAAAGGGATTGGTTTTCCATACAGAGGCCAATACTTATGTTCAAAATTATAATCAATACGTTTTTAATCCATCCTATACTTTTGGCGGGTACAACAATACCACTACAGTATCAACCAGAACCAGGGGACAAAGTTACTGGTGGGGCGTTAATGAGAGGTTGCAGTACGATACCAAAATCCAAAAACACTATTTTAAAATAATGGCTGGCCATGAGGCCCAGAAAAACGGTTACGAATCATTATTTGGCCAAAGAAACGGCTATTTAGTAAATACCATTACCGAATTAAGTGCCGGAAGCACCGTTAACGAGATTAACAGCAGCTCGAAGGGCGCATCAACCAAAGAGTCATATTTTGGCAGGGTTAATTATGTGTTTGATGATAAGTACATACTGCAGGGTACTTACAGGGGCGATGCCTCATCTAATTTCGGGCCGAACTACAAATGGGGATATTTTCCTTCTGTATCGGCAGCCTGGAGAATAACCCAGGAAAAGTTCATGCATAAAATTGAGTTTATTAACGATTTGAAGCTGAGGGCAGAGTACGGTATCTCGGGTAACGAAAACGCAGGTGGTTACTACGCTACTTTAACAGCAATACCAACTCCTTTTGGCGGTGGCACCGGGTTTTTACCTGATGTGTTTTCAAATACAAATCTGCACTGGGAAAAAGATAAAACTTACAACCTGGGTTTTGATTTGAGCATGTTTAATAACCGGGTAGAGGTTATTGCAGATTTCTACAAAAAAGAAATGTCAGACCTGCTTATAAAAAATGACCATTCTATTTATTTAGGAGGAGCTGTTAACTGGGATGTAGGTTCAATGCAATGGCCTTATACCAATGTTGGTAAAATGCAGGATAAAGGTTTTGGTATTACCATAAACACCGTTAATGTAAACAAGCCATTTGCCTGGAAAACAAGCGCGAATTTCTCTTTAGACAGGAATAAAATAACCCATTTAGATCAGAACACACCCATCAATACCATCTATAAAACTTCATCCTTTGCTACTTTGTCGCAGGTGGGTCAGCCGGCAGCGATGTTTACAGGGTATATAGCCGAAGGGATCTTTAAAGATATCGCGGATATCCAAAATCACGCGGTGCAAACATCTACAAGCGGCGTTATGACCATTAATCCAAGCACCGGTACCTGGGTAGGGGATATTAAATTTAAAGATTTAAATAACGATGGCGTAATTGATGAAAAAGACCGTACAGTAATAGGCAATCCATGGCCTAAATTTACAGCGGGGTTAAATAACTCTTTTTCTTACAAAAATTTCGATCTGAATATATTCTTATATGCCAGCTATGGTAACCAGGTTTTAAATTTCATGCGTTTTAGAAACGAGCAAACCGGTGGTACTGCTGTATATAGCAACCTTTACAGGTCTGTAGCCAATTTTGCCCGCCCAAGCAATGTAGATGCCTCCCTTACAACAGCCGTATTAACCAACCCGGGATATCAAATTGCCCGTATTGCTCCCGGCGACCCTAACGGTAATGCCCGTGCAAGTCAATGGTATATTGAAGACGGATCATATTTAAGGTGTAAAAACATTTCCTTATCGTACAATATACCGCATAAAGCGCTTACAAAAGTGGGCTTTATAAAAGGACTGAAGGTTTCGGTTAATGTGCAAAATGCGTTTACTATAACCGGCTATAAGGGTTTAGATCCGGAAGTAGGTCAAAACGGCCCATTGATGTATAGCGTTGATGACGGACGTTATCCAAACACAAGGATGTATTCGTTCAATTTACTGGCCGATTTTTAACCGATAAAAATTTCAAGATGAAAAATTTTCTTAAAACACTCATAACTATTGCCGCTCTTGCTTCAATACAGAGCTGCAAAAAAGACTTTACCAACCAGCCACCCCAGGATAAACTTACAGCAGGTACATTTTACAAATCAGCCGATCAGTTGCTGGCGGCCACAGCGCCGCTGTACAATATTGTTTGGTTTGAGTATAATGATAAAGGATCCATTGGTATAGGCGACGCACGTGGCGGCGATATGCAGACAAACGATTATGCACCATTTTATAAGTTTGCTGTACCAAGTACAGATGTAAATACCTTACTTACCGCTTATAAAGCATTTTATAAAACAATTGCACAGGCCAATACGCTGATAACCAATGTAAAAACGTATGCAACCGGCGTTGCCGATGCAGATAAAAACGCAGCCATAGCCGAAGCAAGGTTTATGCGGGGCCTGGCTTATTCATACCTGGTAAAAAACTGGGGGCCGGTTCCAATTATTTATGATAACGTTGCCCAGCTTGAAGACCGGAATATTAAACGCAATAATATTGCCGATGTATGGAAATTCATTATCATGGATTTTGCATATGCAGTTAAGTATCTGCCCACCGTGGCGCCGCAAAATGGCAGGTTAACAAAGTATAGTGCCGAAGGTATGCTTGCCAAAATGTACCTCAACCGTGCCGGGGTAAATTCTTCTGGGTCACGTAATCAAACCGATCTGGATAGCGCAAAATTTTATGCTGCCGATGTTATCCACAACGGGCCTTATACACTCCAGGCCAACTATGGCGATTTATTTAAAAGCGCTAACAATAGCGGTGGTAATAATAATCCCGAGAGCCTTTTCTCACTGCAATGGGTTCCGTCTACCGCTGTTTGGGGTACTAATAACAGTTTTCAGGCATATATGGCCAAAGATGGTACTATTACCGGGAGCTGGGACGGCTGGGGAGCAGCACATGGTGCTTCTGCCGATCTGATTAAATATTATATAGCACATCCGGAAGATTCACTGCGAAGAAAAGCCACATTTATGTTCGATGGTGATTCTTATCCCGAGATAGACCAAAAAGATGGCGGATATAATTACTCATCAAACAGTATCGCCAACGTAAAAAAATACATTATTGGCTCAGCGGCCGATAATGGCGGTAAAGGGGTTGAAATGGGTGCGAATATTAATACCTATATGATGCGCCTGGCCGAAGTGTACTTAATTTATGCCGAAGCTATTTTAGGCGATGCGGCTTCAACAAATAACAACGATGCGATTACATACTTTAATAAGGTGCGTACACGTGCAGGTTTATCAACAAAAACATCAATTACTTTTGATGATATTTTCCAGGAAAAAAGGATTGAATTTGCTATGGAAGGTGTAAACTGGGGCGAGTACCAAAGGGTATATTATTACAACCCTACCAAAGCCCTGGATATGATTGCCAAGCAGGACAAAGGGAGTTATACCATCAAGTATAACGCCGGTACCAACAATCCCAGAACGTACACAGTTACTTATTCCAGCGCTTATTGGCCTGCAACTGCGCAAACTATTTACCTGCCTTTCCCTGAAAGCGAAATGGTAAAATCGCCGGGCTTAGCTGATCCGGCCGTTGCGTTTGACTTTAGCTTGTTGAAATAAATTATTGTTTACACCATCAATTAATGTAATTATGAATCAGATATATATAAATATCACCAAAAAGCTGGTTTTTCTTATTTTGGTTACAGCAACCTTGTTACAAGTTGCCTGTAAAAAAGAAAGCAGTTCGGGTGCAGGTAAAGATAAAGGTGCTCCAACCATTAAGGGGTTACGGGCCATTTCACCAAAACCTAATGACAGTACCCTGCATGTAGCTGGTCCCGGCCAATACGTGGTTATACGCGGTACTAACCTGGCATATACAAAAGCCATTTATTTTAACGGCTACCAGGCCACATTTAATGCTGCGCTTTTTTCTGATACAACAATGGTTGTACAAATACCTGCAGATATGCCATTCGCTTCACTTGATCAGGCTAAGCTGAATACCATTGAGGTAGTAACAACATCAGGAGATGTAGTTTTTAAATTCCCTATAGTTCCGCCTCCTCCAATTATTTCGGCTATGAGTAATGAAAGTGCAGTAGCAGGAACAAGCGTTACTATTTACGGTAACAATTTCTTTTATATTGATAAAGTTGTTTTCCCAGGCGGAGTTGCAGCATCATCGGGCATTGTAAGCAATACTTCGGGTACTACATTAACAGTAACTGTACCCAGCGGGGTTACAACCGGGGGCACTATCCAGGTAGTTAACCGTTATGGCACAGGTACATCTGTTTTATTGTTTAACGATTTTATAACGGGAGTACTGTTAAACTATGATAATGTTAACAATTTTGCATGGGGTGCAGGATCGTCAAACAGTTCAACCGCTTATCCGGGTAACAGGGGTACATATGGTGTTATGTCGGCATCTGCCGTTGGCGCCAGTGATCTTGGCTGGTGGAATGGTAACCGCAGTAT
>NZ_JBFUKF010000275.1:0-6622 GCF_056400985.1 Mucilaginibacter sp. P4_G9
GTTCTCCATTTTTCTCAACTTTTCTCAAAGTTTTCTGAATGGTTAACTGGTTATAATTTGGTGGTTGGTTTTATTATCAGGATTTATTGATTCCCTAATTAAAATCTAAGGTAGAATAAAATTATTTTAATTGTGATAAAAACAATTAAAATAATTTTCATTTTATTTGTGCGCTAAGGACACAAGCAAAGTAGGATTCATGTGTTTATAGCCGCTTTACCAATAAACCAAGGCTCAGAATTAAATTTCCTGTATCTAAAAAATTACATTTGCCGTTCTTTTTAAACCAATCACATGCAGAAATATTCTAAACAAACGCGACTTTTACTGGCAGTGGACTGTATTATCTTCGGATTTGACGGCCATACCTTAAAGATTCTGCTCATTAAAAGAGGATTCCAGCCCGAGAAGGACAACTGGAGTTTGATGGGTGGATTTGTGCAGCCCCAGGAAAGCCTGGACCAGGCGGCCAACCGTATCTTAAAACAACTTACCGATCTGCAAGGGGTTTATTTAGAGCAATTACACGCATTTGGTAATACCAAACGCGATCCTATAGAGCGAACAGTATCTGTTACCTACTTTGCATTAATAGATATCAATAAATACGAAACCCAGCTAAGTAAAGATTATCATGCCGAATGGTTCCCGCTAAAAAGGGTGCCTAAGCTCATTTTCGATCAGCAGGAAATGGTGGAAGCTGCCAAAAAGAAGATCAGGTACAAGGCGGCTATGCACCCTATTTTATTCGAGCTTTTACCAGGTAAATTTACACTTCCGCAATTGCAGGCGCTTTATGAAAGTGTTTTTAATACCCAGATAGACAAGAGGAATTTTAGTAAAAGAGTTTTAGCTACCGGATTGCTGATTAAGCTGACCGATAAAGATAAGGCCGGCTCAAAACGTGGCGCCTATTATTATCAACTGAATATGCAGAATTATTATGCTAAATTTCAGGCATTTATGAATYTCATCCCAAACCCGGATACCCTTTTGAATTAATTTTTTACACCGCTGTTTTCGTAACAATTTAAATGTTTTTTAATAAAAATTTTTTATTGTAAAAAAATAAGTGTTACTTCAACACGAATTATTTAACCAATATGAGAGAAGACCAATTTGTTATTGGAGTGGACTATGGGTCCGACTCTGTTCGCTCAGTTTTAATCAATGCGCAAAACGGCGAAGAAATAGCCTCATCCGTATTTAATTACCCCCGCTGGCAGCAAGGATTATTTTGTAAACCTGCAGAAAACCAGTTTAGGCAGCACCCGCTTGATTATATAGAAGGGCTGGAAACCACTATTAAAGATTGCCTTCAAAAAGCAGGTGGCGCCGATGTTGCCAAAGCGGTTAAAGGCTTATCTATAGATACCACCGGATCAACCCCTATCGCGGTTGATAAAACGGGCACGCCGCTGGCTTTAACCCCGGGTTTTGAGCAAAACCCCAATGCAATGTTCATTTTATGGAAGGATCATACATCGGTATTAGAAGCCGCCCAGATTAATGAACACGCAACAAAATTTGATATCAATTATTTAAAATATGTAGGCGGCATCTACTCATCCGAGTGGTTTTGGGCCAAGCTATTACATATTATTAGAGTTGATGAACAGGTGCGCGAATCACTACACTCCTGGGTGGAGCATTGCGACTGGATCCCTTTCCTTTTAACAGGTGGCACTGAGGTTACAGAAATTAAACGCGGTCGTTGTTCGGCCGGTCACAAAGCATTATGGGCCGAAGAATTTGGCGGCTTACCGCCCGATGAATTCTTTTCATCTCTTGATCCGCTGTTAAAAGGCATTACTGCTAAACTATTTACAGAAACCTATACTGCCGATGAAGCTGCAGGAACTTTAAGCGCCGAGTGGGCCGAAAGATTAGGCTTATCTACAGATGTAATTGTAGGTACAGGTGCTTTCGACGCGCACATGGGCGCGGTTGGCGGGCAAATTGAACCTTACCATTTAAGTAAGGTAATGGGTACATCAACCTGCGATATATTGGTTGCCCCGTCTGCCGAGATCGGCGACAAACTGGTTCGCGGTATTTGCGGGCAGGTTAACGGATCGGTTATCCCTGGCATGACAGGTTTAGAAGCCGGTCAGTCTGCCTTTGGCGATACTTACGCATGGTTTAAAAACGTGCTTTTATGGCCTTTAAATAACTTGCTGTCGCAATCAACAGTAATAGATGCAGCAACTGCCGAAGCTTTAAAAGCTGAAATGGCCGAGCTGATTATCCCGGAACTGAGCAGGCAGGCAGATCTGTTGCCTTTAGATTTTGACAACGAATTATCTATCGACTGGTTTAACGGCCGCCGTACACCGGATGCCAACCAGGAGCTGAAAGGCGCCATCACCGGCTTAGGCCTGGGCAGTGATGCACCGCGTGTGTTCCGTTCATTAGCAGAGGCTACCTGTTTTGGAGCTAAAAGCATTGTGGAGCGTTTCATCAGCGAGGGTATCCCGGTTAAAGGGATCATCGGCATTGGTGGCGTAGCCAAAAAATCACCATTTGTGATGCAAATGATGGCTGATGTATTAGGAATGCCTATCCGCATCCACCAGTTTAAACATACCTGCGCTTTGGGTGCAGCCATGTTTGCGGCGGTTGTTGCCGGTATTTATCCAACTGTTGAGGAAGCTATGCAGGCAATGGGTCGTGGTTTTGATGTAGAGTATTATCCTAATAAAGATCTGGAAGCAGCTTATTTAGCCCGCTATAATAAATACAAAACTTTAGGTGCTTTTATTGCTCAGCAAATCGCGGTTAACTCAACGCAGGCCACAGCAGATAATTCAGTTTTAGCATGAGCAAGTATCAGGATATAAAACAAGCTGCTTTTGAAGCTAATATGCAGCTACCCAAACTTGGGCTGGTACTATTCACCTTTGGCAACGTTAGCGCGGCCGACAGGGCACAAGAGGTATTTGCTATAAAACCAAGCGGTGTTCCCTATGAGGACCTATCACCGGAAAAAATGGTGATCGTTAATTTTGACGGGGTTGTTGTAGAGGGCGATCTGAGGCCTTCATCTGATACACAAACTCATGCCGTTTTATATAAGCACTGGCCAAATATCGGAGGTATTGTTCATACCCACTCCACCTATGGTACAGCCTGGGCGCAATCACAACGCGATATTCCTATTTTCGGCACCACGCATGCCGATCATTTAACGGCCGATATACCCTGCGCGCCACCCATGAGCGATGAAATGATAGAGGGCGATTATGAATATCAAACCGGTTTCCAGATTATGGATCATTTTACAGATCAGGGCCTGGATTATAATGAAGTTGAGATGGTATTGGTGGGTAATCACGCCCCCTTTACCTGGGGTAAAACGCCGCATAAAGCAGTTTATAACAGCGCAGTTTTAGAAGCAGTTGCCCAAATGGCTTACTTAACCGAACAGATTAACCCGAAGGCACCACGCTTAAAAGACTCACTCATCAAGAAACATTTTGAACGCAAACACGGACCAAATTCATACTACGGCCAATAAAATGAGATCACTACGTTATATAATCATCCTGGCAGCAGGCTTGCTGGGTGCAAAAGCATCGGCACAAACCGTAGCTGCTACCCCACCCATGGGCTGGAACAGCTATAACTGTTTCGGCTCGGCCGTGCATGAAGATGAAGTAAAAGCCAATACCGATTACATGGCCAAATACCTGAAGCCTCATGGCTGGGAGTATATAGTGGTCGATTTTTTATGGTCGTACGATAACCCGCCGGGAAGCAACATCGGTAATCCATTTCAAATGCGTTTGCAGGATGGATCATATGTACCATGGCTTACTATGGATAAATGGGGCAGGTTAACACCGCAGCCTAATAAATTCCCTTCTGCCCTGGGTGGCAACGGATTTAAGCCTTTGGCCGATTATGTACATCGAAAAGGATTAAAATTCGGAATTCACGTAATGCGCGGCATCCCGAGACAGGCTTATTGGGCAAAATCGCCCATAAAAGGCACCAACGGTATTACTGCAGATATGGTTGCCGATACCAACTCCAAATGCCCATGGATGAACCATATGTACGGGCTTGACATGAAAAAACCAGGTGCACAGGAATACCTGAACTCGTTGCTGGAACTTTATGCTTCATGGGATGTAGATTTTATTAAGGTAGATGACCTTTCGCGCCCATACAGCAATGCCGAAGTGGAAGGATACCAAAAAGCAATCCAAAATTGTGGCAGGCCAGTAGTATTAAGTCTATCGCCAGGCGAAACTCCTGTTGCACAAGCTGCACACGCAACCAAATATGCCAATATGTGGCGCATGGCCGATGATTTTTGGGATAACTGGAAAGAGATACTGCACATGTTTGACTATGCCAAAAGCTGGGAAGGTGTAAGCGGCCCGGGTCACTGGCCCGATTGCGACATGATCCAGATTGGTAAACTGAGCAAACGTGGCCCAGTTGGGCAGGAGCGCTTCAGCCGCTTTACCGAAGATGAAGAAATTACCCATATGACCTTTTGGAGCATTTTCCGCTCGCCTTTAATGATTGGCGGTAACCTGCCCGAAAATCGCGAGCTGGAATTGAAATTATTTACCAACGATGAGGTTTTGGCTGCTAATCAAAAAGGAGCTAATCCACGCCAGTTGTATAAAAAAGATGGCGCTATGGTTTGGTATTCGCAGATCCCCGGCAGTAAGGATGTTTATGCCGCCCTGTTCAACATTGGCGATACAAACAAAAGTATAGCAGTTGATTTTGCGGCCATCGGCTTAAAGGGCAAAGTAAAGGTGCGCGATCTGTGGAAAAAGCAGGATGTTGGCCAGTTTAAAAAAGGCTATCAACAAAATATCAACCTGCACGGCGCAACATTGCTAAGACTTTCGCCTGCAGCTAATTAATCAGTCATAATCAAAAACCAATATAAAAATTCATTAAATCAATAATTCGCTAAATCACTAATTAAATATAATGATCGATCTTAAAACATTTGAAGTTTGGTTTATTACAGGAAGCCAAAATTTATACGGAGAAGAAACACTAAAAAAAGTTGCCGAACACTCCCAGGAGATTGCTGCCGGAATAGATGCATCCGGTAATATCCCCGTACGCGTGGTTTACAAACCTGTTGTTAAATCAACCGAAGAAATTTATACTACCCTGCAGGCTGCAAACGTTGCCGAAAATTGTATCGGCATAATTACCTGGATGCATACTTTTAGCCCTGCAAAAATGTGGATCCGTGGTTTAAGCATCCTCAAAAAACCGATGCTGCACCTGCATACCCAGTTTAACCGCGATATTCCATGGAGCTCAATAGATATGGATTTCATGAACCTGAACCAAAGCGCCCATGGCGACCGTGAGTTTGGTTTTATGGTATCGCGCATGCGCATTAACCGCAAAGTAGTAGTTGGTCACTGGCAGGACCCAGAGGCTTTGGCCGAAATAGAAACCTGGACCCGCGCCGCAGCCGGCTGGCATGACTGGCAGGGAGCCAAATTTGTCCGTTTTGGCGATAATATGCGTTTTGTTGCTGTTACCGATGGTGATAAAGTGGAAGCAGAATTAAAATTTGGCTTCTCGGTAAACACCTATGGTGTTGGTGACCTGGTTGCTGTGATTAACGCGGTAAGCGAAGAGGCTATTACTGCTTTAACAGATGAGTATGAGGCTACCTATACTATGGCCGATGATCTTAAAAAAGGCAGCGCAAAATATTCTTCGGTTTACGAAGCTGCCAGGATCGAGATCGGGTTGCGTAAGTTTTTAGTTGATGGCGGTTTTAAAGGTTTCTCGGATACATTTGAAGATCTGCATGGCATGATCCAATTACCTGGTATTGCTGCCCAACGCCTGATGGCCGATGGTTTTGGCTTTGCGGGTGAAGGTGATTGGAAAACGGCTGCCCTGGTACGCGCATTTAAAGTTATGGGTGCAGGCCTGGCCGGCGGTAATGCCTTTATGGAAGATTATACCTACCACTTTGACCCTAACAATGCTTTGGTTTTAGGTTCGCATATGCTGGAAGTTGATGCTTCTTTAGCCAATGGTAAAGCATCTTTAGAAGTTCACCCCTTAGGCATTGGCGGCAAGGCTGATCCCGCACGTTTGGTATTTAACGTTGCTGGTGGTGCGGCGCTTAATGCATCTATTGTGGACATGGGTAACCGTTTCCGCTTACTGGTTAACGAGGTTGAAGCTGTTGAGCCGATTGAAGACCTGCCAAACCTGCCTGTTGCACGCGTACTATGGAAACCACTGCCCGATATGAAAACCGGCTGTGCAGCCTGGATTTACGGTGGTGGCGCACACCATACTGCCTACAGCCAGAACCTGACTGCCGAACATATGCAGGATTTTGCTGATATGGCAGGAATAGAATTTTTGAGGATTGGTAAGGATACAACCATTCCGCAGTTCAGGAATGAGATATTGTGGAACGAAGTGGCTTATAAATAGGGAGCATAAGCCCCCTCTGAATCTCCCCCTTCAGGGGGAGACTTTTGATTTACGTGATACAAATCACGTCATAAGAGGTATGAAGCAATCCTGGGCTTACAGAGCCGCTGCACAGCTTGGAAATTGTTTCGCACCTCTCAATGACAGGGAATTAAGGGACTTTACAAGTAAAATA
>NZ_JBFUKF010000276.1:0-6607 GCF_056400985.1 Mucilaginibacter sp. P4_G9
GTCCTATTCATATCCCGATAGGCTCTTTTTATTGCGCCAGTCATATAATTCTCTGATAGATCAAAGTAGATTCTGATTAAAAATTCCGCAACATCTTTAGGGAAAGCTTCTTGTTGATTTTCCATTCTATTTTTTTAAATTTCATCAAACTTATATAACTATCATTAAAAATTCCTTCGCAAAATGGGAAGATGTTAAGTGTCTGCGGGACATAGGGTCTTATACGGCTATAGGTTTACACTAGTCCCTTGCCGCTAGTCTCATGTAATGGAAATGAGCGGTGGCTGACTTGTGACTCCTTTAGATTAGGTCAAGAATTGAATACTACCCACTGACTAAGAGTCAGCTGCTACGGCTTATAATAATTTAGTTCCCCAACACCCTCACGATGACCATTACTTGTTGCTCTTTTTTATTTCAGTAGCTGGTTTTCTATGTCGGAAAATTTCTTGCTTAATCCTAAAGAAGGCGTAAATCAACAGGGTTAAACCCAGGATCCAAAACAGGGCATAAAAATTTCTTAGCTTCTCCATTTAAAACAAATATCGGCTAATAATTATAATAGTTGAATTTAGGTTTTTGTCTGAACCTGAATTTTTCACATATAGGTTGTTTTTTAAAGGTGTTCAAGAGGGCTGCGCCGTTTTCCGAATTAGAGAATTACCAGAATTTTAGCTGCATATGTTAATAAAAAGCCCTCTTCTTCCCCGAGGTGTCAGCAGAACAGCTTCGGGTGAAAACGGCCAAAACGATGGTGGGCTGCGCGGTGGCAGGGCATAGGAAGTTTTTGCACCTGCGTGGGGCTGAGTGCGCCGGGGCAAAATAATTCCAGCCCAGGTTTTGGCKGTTTTGCAGGGCAAAGGCCCYGAGCGCAAAGAAGCATTTCTGCTGACTTGAATTTTTTGGTCCTTTTTGTTTCAAGACAAAAAGGACTAGGCCCTCCCGCGGCCATGAGCGGGACGATGTTATCAGTTAGCACGAGGTAAAGTTAGCACCCAAATAGCTGCTCTGTAAAGTTCGCGATTGCTTCGTGCCTTATAATGACGTGTTGATTATCAATGATGTTTTTACATGTCATTACGATTTTTTCAGGTTGGCCTGATGGTTACTCGTATGACGGTCACCAAAACGGTTGAAAAATAATAAACAAAATTATTTTCTATTTAAATAGAAAATAATTACATTTGTGTATGAGCAAAGTAATTAAAAGGCAGGCTGTAGTAACCGGGGCCGGGCAAACAGCTTCAAGGCCCTATGTTGAGCTTGATAACTCTGCGGCATTTATGCTGCATGATCTTTTGGTGCCTTATGAAACCTACTTTAAATCGCCGCTGGCCAAGCTGGGGGCAATAAAGCAAGGGCTACGAAGCGCCGCCATCACCGATTTAATACAGGTTACCGGCGCTACGCAAATTGATATTGCCAAATGGCTTGATATCACCGAGCCAACCCTGCGCAAGCATATACAAAGTTCCCGTGAATTAAACCAGGGCCTTAGCGAGCACATTATTCAGCTTTTTGAACTTTTTGATAAGGGCCTTGATACCTTTGGCACCCTTGATGAATTTAAAAGCTGGCTTAAGCATTATAATCCCGGCATTGATGCCGTACCCTTTGATCTGCTTGATACCCTTACCGGCATCAGCATCGTATTAACCCAGCTTATCCGTATTGATTACGGGGTTTTGGCTTAATATTGGAGAATGGTTGATTGGGTGTGTGGAGAGTGGTTATATTTTTAATTGCTCAAGCACTATTATTACTTATAAACCAGTCTAAACCAAAATTAATAACCACTCACCACTCACTATTCACAACTCACCACACCTTGCACGTTTACCGTATCAGTCAAACCAAGTATGCCCATGACCGTAAAGGATCCGGAATAGATGGGCGATGGAACACGCTGGGGCAGTATGTAATTTATACCGGTGGGTCCCTCGCACTTTCCTGTCTGGAAAAACTGGCGCATTCCGTAGGTACATCTTTAAATAGCGGTATTTTTTCGGTTACCATTATTGAAATTCCGGATAAACTGCCTATCGCCGAAATCACCATAAGGCAACTTGCAAAACTTGATGCCAACTGGCATAAGGTAATCAATTACCCAATTACCCAGCAATTGGGCGATAACTGGCTGCATAAAATGGAAACCGCGGTTTTAAAAGTACCATCGGCTATTATCGACCTGGAGTATAACTACCTGCTTAACCCGGCACATCCTGATTATGATAAGATAAAAATTGCGGATGTAAACAAGTTCACTTTTGATCCGCGATTAAAAGCTTAATAGGCGGGAAATCACTTTTAAATTCCCCCATCGCTGGTGTACAGGCTGCTCATTTTAAAAGCTATTTCCCTGGCTTAATAGGATTGTGGTAAAAATTAATGGAATAATTATTTTATAATTGCAGTTCCATACCAATCCTTTACAAATTGCTAATTTATAATGCCTGGCAAAAAAGTAATTTTTTTATGGTTTGTTTTTTCGTTGTTTGGTTTTACAAAACTGTACGCGCAGGAAAAAAAATACATCCCCATTGGTAAGTCGAAGCTAAAGGATACCCTTGTTGCCGCCCCTGCGGACACGGCTTATGAAAAAGATATATTTGATGTTATAAAAGCTGCTTTTGTTAAAACAGATAAGCAGGTAAAGGTTGATTCAATTACTACGAAGCCTGTTATGTCGATTTTGCCGGCTGTTGGTTATACATTGCAAACCGGCCTTGCCGCTACTATTTCGGGCAATATAGCTTTTCGCACCAGCCCGGAGGCACGTATATCTACCATAACCATAAATCCTGCCTATACTCAAAAAAAGCAGGTGATCATTCCGCTGCAATCCAATATCTATACAAAAGGTAATCAATACGCTTTCATTGGCGATTTAAGGTTTTATAAATACCCTCAAAGCAGTTTTGGACTGGGCTCCCAATCAGATATACACAATGAGAACCCGCTTGTTTACTCTTTTTTTAGGTTTAATGAAACTGTACTACGGAATATTGGCGGCAACTTTTTTGCAGGCCTTGGATATATTTTTGATGATCGATGGAACATGGCCGAAAAAGGGCAGTTAAATGGAGGTGTTTCAGATTATGAAATATATGGACCTGTATCCCGTGCCATATCAACCGGTGGAACGCTTAGCGCCTTGTTTGATAGCCGCGATAACTCTATTAATCCATCGCGCGGTTTTTATACGTTAATAAATTATCGTGATAACTTTACTTTCCTGGGTAGCACTACGCCATGGCGATCGTTAATTATTGATGTACGAAAGTATTACCGGCTGCCTGCAAACTCTGATAATGTAATTGCCTTTTGGTCGTACAACTGGCTGGTGCTTAACGGCCGGCCGGCCTATCTTGATTTGCCGGCTACCGGGCACGATCCTGGTTTTACCACCGGACGGGGTTATATACAAGGCAGGTTCAGAGGCGCGCAAATGGTATACCTCGAAAGCGAATACCGTTTTAAAATAAGCCGGAATGGCTTATTAGGTGGTGTACTGTTTGTAAACGGGCAATCTTTTTCGGCAGCGCCGGGCAGCAGGCTGCAGGCGATACAACCCGCCTTTGGCCCGGGCCTGCGTGTTAAACTTAACAAAGTATCAAAAACCAATATAGCTATCGATTATGGTTTTGGCCGGGAAGGCTCACGCGGCTTGTTTATCAATGTGGGAGAGGTATTTTAGCGCGGATGTTGCTAAGCCGTAGCACGCAAAGAGATTTTTCGCGCAAAGACGCAGAGACGCAATTGATTTGCAAGTTTTTTCTTAAAAGCTGTTTAGAGATAAAAAAACATACCGTCATTACGAGTATCCATCAGGTAAGAACCTGAAAAAAATCGTGATGACGTGTTTACTTATGCAAGTAGTTGGCCTGTCACCCTGAGCCTGTCGAAGGGTCGCGCGCAGAGGCCTTCACCCGCTATGCTTCGACAGGCTCAGCATGACGGCCCTTTTTTAACAATCATTCTCTTACAACAAGAAGTGTCTTTAGATATATATTGATAATCAACCACTTGCAAACACGTCATTATAAGGAACGAAGCAATCCCCACCTTACAGAGTAGCTCCATCTATTATTCGCCATCCCTCTTCGCCCTGTACAGTCTGCGAATAGATCCTTCACTGCGTTCAGGATGACAAACCTTTTAAAGGTCATTTCCCCTTCAGTGTTTTGCGAAATTTTACCACTCGTATGACGTGGTTGTTATTTGTTGTTTTGAAATATAACCTAACAGTAATAATTTCGGTTGTATTTATCCACAGTGGTTAAAAAGTGTTAAATGTTTATTAAATTTATTGTGTTGATAAATTTTTAAATTTTTATTATTAGCTTTAGCCATACAATATACTATATGAACAGTATAAGGTTTACAAAGTGGTTCATTTCATTCATTTTGCTCATTTCGGTGATGGTTTCTTCCTGTCAGAAAGATGAGAGTGTGAAAGGTATGGAAACTGCTAAAACCGCTACTGCTGCCGATAGTGTATCATTAAATATTAAAAATGCTCCCGGAAACTTCTTAGCCGGAAAAGGTATATTGAAAGTAACTATTGAAGATTCAACCTATACATTTGATGCTTCAACAGATTCGATAGCTTTTATCAATGTGYACAATGGCGATAATAAGTATTTTGGAATTACCGCCATTAATAAGGCGCATACCATGAGTTTTGGAATAAGCTCCGAAGGTTTTGCATCTGCCAATATTAACAGCAAGGTAGCCGGAAGCCAGTTTCTTTTTACGGTTGACGAAAAAAAACCTTTGCTTCAATACACTTTAACCCAGTTTGTAGGAAAAGACGAATCGGGGAAAATAACTTTGGATAAATACAATAAGGACAACACAATAGCTAAAGGAAGCTTCTTTACTTTTTTAGCTAAGGACGATAAAGAAAACTCTCCGTTTTACAGGGTTGAAGGTAGTTTTGAGCTTCAGCTTAAATAAAAATGCCTTTACATATCAGCAGTTCACCTGTAAAACCCATTGCGTAATTTAAAGGTAAAAAATCCGTTGCAGGTAGTCTATTTACTCCGGCGGCTGCTAAAATGCCCTCAAATTTTTGTACCTTTATCCAAATTTTAAAGACATTGATGAAAGTATTTATTGCAGGGCTTCCTTTAGAAGTAGATGAGGCCGAATTAACAGCTGTTTTTGGTGACTTTGGGCCGGTAAAATCGCTCAGGATCATTAAAGACCGCGAAACAAAAGAGAGTAAGGGTTTTGGGTTTGTGGAGATGGTGAACGATAACGAAGCGAAAGAGGCGATTAGGTGTATGAATGGTGCAAGTTATTACGGACGCAGGATAACGGTTAATATAGCCGAAGATAAAGGTCCTGGGTTTAACGGCGGTGGTAACAGCGGCGGTGGCAAAGGCGGTTTCAGACGTAACTAACAACGAATAAAAAATTATTATTCTTTAAGTATAAGCCGGCATGTCCGGCTTTTTTTATGCCCGGGAATTGGGTTTTTAACGTTGGCTGTATTTTTTCCGGAAAACGGCCGGTCACCCTGAGCCTGTCAAAGGGTCGCGCGAATAGGCCTTTGCCCAATATGCTTCGACGGACTACCCATGACGTGTTGTAGAATCCCAGACTTACGAAGTTTTTGAAACTTCGTAAGTCTTTCGCCGATTTGTCATTCCCTCCTTTATAGTCTTCGGATTTTACCACTCGCAACGACGGTTTATTTATCTTAAACTAAACAAAGCAGCTTTACAAAGCTACCGGACGATTTAATATATGGAATTTAGCAGGCCTGGGCAAGGTCTGATACATTAAATTCATTTAATAAATAGTCGAGCCCTTTATTAAGTTCTTTTAACTGGATCTCCCCGCTTTTGAATGCGGCGGTTAATTTGGCCAGCTCATGGTCAATGTTTAGTTGTTGCAGCTTTTCTAAGGCATTAATTTTATACTCTGCTGCAGTAAGCAGGTAAAGCTGCTGTACATCATCGGCATACAGGTTATTACTTACCTTGTTTGCTTGCTGTTTATTAAACATAACTAAAAGTATAGCGGCAACAATTGCGGCAATTACAAGCGTCATTACAGGTTCCATCTTATTTCTTTCTCAGCGTTTATAATTTAGGCGCAGTGTGCGAGTTGGCTGCGGCATTTGGTTGTACTAAATATAAGGATATTGACTGTAAAAATTTAATGCATTGTTAATAAAATGGCAAAATGTTAATAAATACCAGGCAAATGAGGGTTGCTGAGCTATTTTATTAGTGCTGATAATGTTCACCGTGATCTTAATGCCTAAAACAACGGGTGCAATTTGCAAAACAAAATAAAGCTTATTTGGCGATTGAGCGTTGTTTTGAATGCTTATKTTTTGTTTGAAGTTGAGCAATTATTAAACAAAATAAAAATGACAACATTGCGTAAAAAACAATATTCTGTAGTGTATTGCCAACGGTTAGCTGGCGGGTAACGAAGTGTAGAACGTTGATTGCCATATGTTGTGAATATTTATTAGTAACAACAAAAATAATTAAGGTGTTTTAAATATTAAGATATTTTATAACTTTTAGGATTATTTATTTCTTAGACCGATAGTATTTGTAATTATGATAAAATAGGGTGCAAATAG
>NZ_JBFUKF010000277.1:0-6607 GCF_056400985.1 Mucilaginibacter sp. P4_G9
CATTTCATTACCTGTATTGATCAGGCAGTGATTTTCTATTAAAATTGTTCAATGAGTGATATTCAAATAGTTGATGCCCCTGCAGGTGTAGAAGGCGCCGGTTTTTTTGCTACCTCGCTTGATAAAGTAATAGGTATAGCCCGCTCAAATTCATTATGGCCCCTGCCATTTGCTACTTCATGTTGTGGTATTGAGTTTATGGCCACTATGGCTTCTCATTATGATCTTTCGCGTTTTGGCGCCGAGCGTTTAAGCTTTTCCCCTCGTCAGGCCGATCTTTTGATGGTTATGGGTACTATTGCCAAAAAGATGGCCCCGGTATTACGCCAGGTTTATCTGCAAATGGCCGAGCCTCGATGGGTTATGGCTGTGGGTGCCTGTGCATCAAGCGGTGGTATATTTGATACTTACTCTGTATTGCAGGGTATAGATGAAGTAATCCCGGTGGATGTTTACGTACCGGGTTGCCCGCCCCGCCCTGAAGCTATTATCGATGGCTTTATCAACATTCAAAAGCTGGTACAAACAGAATCGCTTCGCAGAAGAAATGAGCCCAAGTACCAGGAATTATTAGCTAAATACGGAATCCAATAATGGCTACGATACCCAACGAAGAGCTTTTAAAAAGAATCGGTGAAAAATTCGGCGAGCAGGTAACATTGGTAGGCGAACCCTACGGTTTACTTACCGTAGAAACCGGCCGCGGGCAGATCATTGATCTGTTGACCTTTTTAAAGACCGATGCCGCGCTTCGCTTTATATTTTTAACAGATATTACCGCTATACATTATCCTGAGCAGGAGAAGCAAATAGGAGTTATTTACCATTTGCATAGCCTTACTACCAACACCCGTATCAGGATAAAAGTATTTTTGGTTGATGGCGATGTACATATCCCTACTGCAACTGTGCTATGGGAAGGCGCCAACTGGATGGAGCGTGAAACATATGATTTCTTCGGAGTTATATTTGACGGGCACCCGGATCTGCGCCGCATTTTAAATGTTGACGATATGACGGCTTTCCCGATGCGCAAGGAATTTCCGCTGGAAGACCCGAACCGTGTTGATAAAAAGGATTACTTTTTCGGAAGATAATATTATGCCGTATGGGGAAACCTTTACGGCATCACCATAAAAAGAAAATAATTTATACTGATGCAAAACCATCCTGTATATACAGATAACGATCCGCAAAACGAGCTTTCAACCTTAAACCTCGGCCCAACTCACCCTGCAACGCATGGTGTGTTTCAAAATGTGCTGCAGTTAGATGGCGAAAGAATTGTGAGMGGCGTATCAACAATAGGCTATATTCACCGCGCGTTCGAAAAAATTGCCGAACACCGTCCGTTTTACCAGATCACCCCACTTACCGATCGTTTAAACTACTGCTCATCGCCTATTAATAACATGGGCTGGCACATGACAGTTGAAAAGCTATTAGGCATAACTACACCAAAACGTGTTGATTACCTGCGTGTGATAGTGATGGAACTGGCACGTATATCCGACCATATTGTATGTAATGGGGTATTGGGTGTTGATACAGGTGCTTTTACCGGTTTCCTTTATATGATGGAATTCCGCGAAGCTATTTATGAAATTTATGAAGAGGTTTGCGGAAGCCGCCTTACTACAAATATTGGCCGTATAGGTGGCTTTGAACGTAATTTCAACACTATAGCCTTTGCCAAGCTGCGCAAGTTTTTAGTTGATTTTCCTAAAACGCTTAAAGAATTTGAATCGCTGTTTAACCGTAACCGTATTTTTGTTGACAGGACAAAAGATGTGGCCGCTGTTACTGCCGAGGATGCTTTAAGCTATAGCTGGACAGGCCCGATATTACGTGCTGCCGGTGTTGATTATGATGTAAGGGCAATGAACCCTTATTCATCATACGAAGATTTTGATTTTGAGGTACCAGTTGGTACCAATGGCGATGTTTACAGTCGTTTTTTGGTGCGTAACGAAGAGATGTGGCAGAGTTTGCGCATTATTGAGCAGGCGCTTGTAAAACTGGAAAAAGAACCATCAGATATTTTTCACGCTGATGTACCTGAGTTTTACCTGCCTCCGAAAGAAGAAGTTTATAATAACATGGAAGCCCTTATTTATCACTTTAAAATTGTGATGGGTGAGATCCCTACCCCTAATACCGAGGTTTATCACTCGGTTGAAGGCGCCAATGGCGAATTAGGGTTCTATTTGGTGAATGATGGCGGGCGTAGCCCGTATCGTTTGCATTTCCGCAGGCCCAGCTTTATCAATTATCAGATGTATGCGCCAATGAGCCGCGGTATGTTATTATCAGATGCGATTATTAATATGAGTAGTTTAAACGTTATAGCCGGAGAGTTAGATGCTTAGAGTTGAAGATGCTCAGGTTTCGGTTGAGTTTTCGCCGGAGCTGATCAGTAAATTTGATGACGTGGTTAGCCGCTATCCGCAAGGAAAACAAAAATCTGGCTTGCTGCCAATACTGCACTATGTACAGGCCGAGTTTGGATGGGTTAGTCCGCAGGCAATGGATAAAGTAGCCGAGTATTTAGATATTTTGCCAATTGAGGTGTATGAGGTAGCTACATTTTATACCATGTACCTGCTGCGTCCATCCGGCAAATATGTTTTAGAGGTTTGCCGTACCAGCGGTTGCTGCCTGGTAGGTGCCGAAAAAATAATGGATCATATTGAAAACACTTTAGGTGTAAAAGAAGGCGAAGTTACCCCCGACGGTTTATTTAGCTGGCGCGGTGTAGAATGCCTTGCTGCCTGCGGCTATGGCCCGGTTTTACAAATTGGCCCCGAATATACTTTTTACGAGAACTTAACCAACGATTCGGTTGATAAACTGGTTAGCGATTTAAGGGCGAAAGCAAAAAATTAAAGCAATGGGACGCAAACTTTTACTTGAACATATAAACGTACCAGGCATCAATACATTTGATGTTTACCGCTCAAAGGGTGGTTACGCTTCTGTTGAAAAGGCTATAAAAACCATGTCGCCCGAGGCGATTGTGGAAGAGGTTAAAAAATCGGGCTTGCGCGGTCGTGGCGGTGCGGGTTTCCCTACCGGTATGAAGTGGAGCTTTTTGGCAAAACCAGAAGGGGTAGAACGCTACCTGGTTTGCAACGCCGACGAATCTGAGCCCGGCACTTTTAAAGACAGGTATTTGATGACCTACATCCCTCACTTATTAATTGAGGGGATGATTGTAGCCAGCTTTGCGCTGGGTGCCAAAACATCGTACATCTACGTTCGCGGCGAAATGATGCCGCAGATCCGTATCCTGGAAAGAGCCATCGCGGAAGCCAAAGCAAAAGGATTTTTAGGTAAAAACATATTAGGATCGGGTTACGATCTTGAATTATATGTACAACCAGGTGGTGGTGCTTACATCTGCGGAGAAGAAACCGCTTTGTTGGAATCGTTGGAAGGCAAACGGGGTAACCCGCGTATAAAACCACCTTTCCCGGCTATTGCTGGTTTGTATGGTTGCCCAACGGTGGTAAACAATGTTGAATCGATAGCTGCAGTTGTGCCAATCATCAACGAAGGGGGCGATGAATATGCAAAATTAGGCGTAGGCCGTAGCACTGGTACCAAGCTGATCTCGGCTGGCGGGAACCTTAAAAAGCCTGGTGTTTATGAAATTGACCTTGGTTTACCGGTTGAAGAATTTATTTACTCCGATGAGTATTGCGGTGGTATTGCTAACGGTAAACGCTTAAAAGCAGTTGTTGCAGGAGGTTCATCAGTGCCAATTTTACCTGCAAACCTGATATTAAAAACCATTAACAACGAGCCGCGCCTGATGAGCTATGAATCATTAAGTGATGGTGGCTTTGTAAGCGGTACCATGTTAGGCTCGGGTGGATTTATCGCTTATGATGAGGATGCCTGTATAGTGCGTAACACCTGGAACTTTGCCCGTTTTTATCACCATGAAAGCTGCGGACAATGTTCGCCCTGCCGTGAAGGTACCGGCTGGATGGAAAGGGTATTGCACCGTTTAGAATATGGCCATGGCAAAATGAGCGACATGGACCTGCTTGTTGATGTATCTAAAAAAATTGAAGGAAATACTATTTGTCCGTTGGGAGATGCGGCAGCCTGGCCTGTAGCCAGTGCTATCCGTCACTTCAGAGATGAATTTGAATGGCATGTAACTAATGGAGCGGAAGCGGTTTCAAGAAATTTTGGCCTTGCTCACTACGCGGATCCGTTAACGGTTGCAGCGACAGCATAATACCCGCGCGTCATTGCGAGGGACGAAGCAATCCCTAACTGTACAGGGCGAACCTGTTACTTGGGGATTGCTTCGTTCCTCGCAATGACGGAATAAGATAATTAGGAATCAAAATTCTAAATTTTGACTTAAAAGATGAAAGTAACAATAGACGGAATACCCGTTGAAGTAGAACCAGGAACAAGCATACTTAATGCCGCAAGGCAGATAGGTGGCGATATTGTTCCGCCTGCTATGTGCTATTACTCCAAGCTGGAAGGCAGTGGCGGTAAATGCCGTACCTGTTTGGTTAAGGTGACCAAAGGATCTGAAAAGGATCCACGCCCTATGCCTAAACTGGTTGCATCCTGCCGTACCGGTGTTATGGATGGTATGGAAGTGCAAAACATCACCTCGCCCGAAGTGGTAGAAGCCCGTAAAGGTGTAGTGGAAATGTTATTGATCAACCACCCGCTTGATTGCCCTGTGTGTGACCAGGCAGGCGAGTGCCACCTGCAAGACTTAGGTTTTGAGCATGGTGCTGCTAAAACCCGTTATGAATTTGACCGTCGTACATTCGAAAAGATTGATATTGGCGACAAAATACAGCTACACATGACGCGTTGCATCCTTTGCTACCGTTGCGTATTCACTGCCGATCAAATTACCAACACCCGTTTACACGGCATCCTGAACAGGGGCGATCATTCCGAGATCTCAACTTATATCAGCAAAGCTGTTGATAATGATTTTTCTGGAAACATGATTGATGTATGCCCGGTAGGCGCTTTAACCGATAAAACCTTCCGCTTTAAAAATCGTGTATGGTTCACCAAACCGGTTGAAGCACACCGTGATTGCGATAAATGCTGTGGCAAAGTGACTTTATGGTACAAAGGCGAGGATGTAATAAGGGTAACAGGCCGCAAGGATGTTTATGGTGAGGTTGAAGAATTTATTTGCAATACCTGCCGCTTTGATAAAAAGAAAACTGCCGATTGGGTAATTGAAGGTCCGCGCAAGGTATCGCATAAATCGGTTATCAGCTCAAATCACTATGAGTTTAAGCCGTTGCYGGTTGTTAAAACTAACCCGGTATTGATGGAAGCGAATAAAGAACAATTTGAAAGAGACACACGCTTATAATGGGATTAGTAGATATAGCATTTAAATTTGGCCTGATATTGATCATTTTTGTGATCAGTTTGGTTGTAGCCATGTACTCGACTTATGCCGAGCGCAAGATTGCGGCGTTTTTCCAGGATAGGATAGGCCCTAACCGTGCCGGTCCGTTTGGTCTTTTACAGCCATTGGCAGATGGTGCCAAAATGTTTTTAAAAGAAGAGATCATCCCCACCAATGCAACGCCATTCCTGTTCATAGTTGGCCCTTCACTGGCAATCCTTACAGCCTGTATTGGCTCTGCTGTTATTCCATGGGGGCAAACCATAACTATTGGCGGCCACGTAGTTGATCTGCAGGTTACCGATATCAATGTAGGAGTTTTATACATCTTTGGTGTGGTTTCATTAGGTGTTTATGGGGTAATGATAGGCGGCTGGGCATCAAACAATAAATACTCATTATTAGGCGCAATTCGGGCGGCATCCCAAAATATCAGCTATGAAATTTCGATGGGTTTATCCATTATCGCTTTGCTGATGTTAACCGGTACTTTAAGCCTGCGTGAGATTGCTGAACAACAGCATGGAGCTAACTGGAATATAATACGCCAGCCACTTGGGTTTTTGATATTTATTGTATGCGCATTTGCCGAAACTAACCGTACTCCATTCGATTTACCGGAATGCGAAACCGAGCTGGTGGGTGGTTATCATACCGAGTATTCGTCAATGAAATTAGGTTTTTACCTGTTTGCCGAGTATATCAACATGTTCATCTCTTCGGCTGTAATGGCTACTTTATATTGGGGCGGTTATAACTATCCGGGGATGGATTGGATGCTTGCACATACTGGCCCAACTATTGCACCAATTATTGGCGTAGTGGTATTATTCACCAAGGTATTCTTATTCATCTTCTTTTTTATGTGGGTACGCTGGACAATCCCACGTTTTCGCTACGACCAGTTGATGGACCTGGGCTGGAAGATATTGATACCTTTGGCCATTGCTAATATTGTGCTTACCGGCGTAGTTAGTGCAGCACTTACACACTTTGGATTTTAATTAAATGGAATCATTAAGCAATAAACGAAAAGTACTGGAAGTAAAGCCGCTTAATTTATTGGAGCGTGCTTACCTGCCCGCCATTATTGGCGGTCTGGCCACTACAATGAAGCATTTTTTCAGGAAACCGGTAACGATCAGTTATCCTGAAGAGAAACGTGAGTTTTCTGAAAACTTTAGAGGCATGCAC
>NZ_JBFUKF010000278.1:0-6596 GCF_056400985.1 Mucilaginibacter sp. P4_G9
CTCTAATAACGTTGCCTTTAAATACCTGCGGAAAATCTGTCCAGTATTTAACATAGTTAATGTTTTGGTTACCTTGCGAACCATAGAAGAATGCGCTTAAGTCAAAGTTTTTAAAATAAGCATTCAATGTAAAACCATAGGTAAAATCAGGATTAGGATTACCGAAGAAGGTTCTGTCATCTGGAGTTATTTTACCATCCCCATTAACATCTTTGTAATGGAATAAACCCGGTTCTGCACCAGTCTGGCCTGCCGCTTTTAATGCATCTGCCTCAGCCTGATCTTTTATTAAACCTGTAACAACATAGCCAAAAAATGCACCCTGTGACTGTCCTGGCTGAAACCTGGTAAACGCACCTATACGGGTTGAACCACCACTTGTAAAGTCATAATATTTTTTTCCGGCTGGTAAGCTGATAACCTTATTTTTATAATGGGTAAGATTGCCTGTAAGATCGAATTTAAAATCGTTGCCAATATTGCCGTGATAAGTAATATTGATATCAAAACCTTTATTACTAATGTTACCGCCATTCACAAATGCAGGGGTTGCACCACCCTGAGCATCTAAAAGATCAGGTCTGAAGAGCAAACCTTTAATATCTTTTTTGTAAACTTCAAAGCCAATCTCGAGTTTGTTATTCAATATAGTCGCATCAAAACCAACATTGGTAACTACATCCTGCTCCCAGGTAGTTAAGGCATTACCAATTTGTTTACGGTAAATACCCAGCATTGCGCTACTACCTGTACCGCCTAAATCGTAATAAGAGTTTTGTGCGTTTGAACCAAATAAGTCAGTGGCATTGGTTATCCCAATGTTACTGATAGAGCCCAATTTACCCCAGCCTCCACGAAGCTTCAAATCATTTAACCAGCTGATATCTTTCATGAAAGACTCTTGCGAGATCCTCCAACCGGCGGTTACTGAAGGGAAAACACCGTAGCGATGAGCCGCTGCGAAAACTGATGCACCATCACGACGGATTGTAGCACTTAACAAGTAACGGTCATTATAGGCATAATCCAATTTACCAAACTGTGAGTAAAGTGATCTGTAGTAAATGGTGGTATTGTTATTTGCATCATTATTAGAGTTACTTTGAGTTTTTGGATCTCCGGTATCTAAATTAATAAAGGTAGGATCTACTGAAATAGTATAATTCGATCTGCCGCCGCGTAAACCACGCTGATTTATTTTATTGGCTTCAATACCTCCCAACAATTTAATATCGTGTTTGCCAAATTTTTGGTTGTAGGTCAGGGTATTTGTCCAAAGATACTGGCTTTTATAAATTGATCCTTCGGTAAAAGTATTCGGGTTAGTATTACCTTCCGCGTTTTCTACAGAAGTAGGAGTGAAAGTGTAATAGTAAAGGTTATCAAAAGTACCGCCAAAGCTTGTGCGCGCGGTAAAATGTTTCAGGAAGTCAACTTCGGCGAAAACATTACCAGACATATTCCAGTCATTACCACGATTATTTTTTGCGCGGGTTTGTATAGCTACCGGGTTTGATGAGTTACTTAAACCTGCCGATTTTGTACCAGCAAAATTACCCATGATATCATAAACCGGGATAACAGGAGGCTGACGGTAAGTATAAGAAACGCCATTACCTTCATTTTGATTACCAATTGATGGGTTATCCTTGTAAAACATATAAGCATTTTCGCCTATACGGATATGATCGCCAACAGCAAAATTAGTATTTACACGTAATGCGTACCGTTTTAAGTAGGTATTAAGCAGTGTACCTTGCTCGTTCAAATAATTTGCCGACATTAAATAGGTTGACTTATCGCCACCACCGCTTGCGGTAATGTTGTGAAAAGTTCTTGGGGCCGATTTAAAAGTTTCATGAAACCAGTCKGTACCAATTTTATTGGTTTTGGTAATTTGGTTACTGTTGATGTTATAAGTAGAAGGATCTGTATTAGGATCGCCGGAATTTGCAGCCGTTGGTGTAATATAGTCTTTCAAAATAGCACCGCCGGTACCTGGGTATTGAACGCTACCAACTGATCTTTGGATCGCATCAGCATATTCCTGGCTACCAGCTAAGTGAAAACCATCCTTTAGAGGTTTTTGGCTGCCATAATAAGCATCATAAGTGATTGTTGCCTTACCGGCTTTACCTTTTTTAGTGGTAATAACAACAACACCGTTTGAACCCTGTACACCGTAGATGGCAGCAGAACCCGCATCTTTCAGTACCTGGATTGATTCGATATCATTAGCGTTAACATCATTGAAGTTGCCTTGTAAACCATCTATTACATATAGCGGGCTTGAGTTACCTATTGATGTAATACCACGTACACGCACTGCGCTACCACCACCAGGTGCTCCACTGTTAATAACTGTAACACCCGCTGCCTGGCCTTGCAATAAAGCAGCTGCCTGGCCACCTGGTACTGCTTTTAAGTTGGCAACGTTAACAACAGCAACCGAACCGGTGATGTCTTTTTTACGTTGCGTACCGTAACCTGTTACTACTACTTCGTTCAGTGCATTGCTGCCTGCAACTAAAGTAATTGCAATTGTAGTACTGGCGCCAACTTTAACTTCGCTGGTTTGGTAACCAATGTACGATACTACCAGCGTTTGGCCGGGGCTTAATGTAAGGGTGAATTCACCGTTAACATCTGTTACAGCGCCCGTAGTAGATCCCTGGATACGTACCGACGCTCCAATGATTGGTAATTTGTCATCGCTGCCGATAACTTTACCCTTGTACTTTGTTTGGGCTGTAACTACCAATGAAGAAACTAAGCAGCATAGTAGCACGCATAGGAATCTTCCTTTTAGGAGTAAACTTTTAAACATGAGATTGAGATTTAGTTGATTAATATATTTGATTTAAGATCTTGTGTTCTATTTGGTGTTTTTAAGTTTGCAACTGGATTATAACATGCCTCGAAACGTTTTTTTTGGTGAGAACAAAAAAACCGGGAGGCTGGCTCACAAAAAGGCGCCAGGCAAAAAATGAAGATTTTAAAGTGTTGGAATGTAAAAGTCTAATCATAAATGAACTTCCTGTAACAAATTTAACCTGTACCCCTCACCCTCTTTTCATGTTCCTTAATATCTAAGGTGTACACTACGAAATGTTATAATAATATCAGAATTTGTATTGTTTCTGGCGTTCCAGAAATTTATATTGGCTATGCAACTAATGTAATGAGAGTGTATTGTTTACACAAGTGAAAAGTGCAGATTTACAAATTAATTATTTATACAACCTTTAAGGCGTTAAAATCACAAATTGTGAATATTTTATTAACAAATCATTAATAAAAAGACCACTTTTTTAAAATTTTTACAAAGTAAAAATCCTGCCGTTACGGATAATGTATCATCAAAACCATGTGTTAAGCATTTATATTGGTAAAAAGTGGTTTTATCCTTTGGAATTTTACCCTTGTTAACGCTATAAAAATATTACACAATTTACTACTGCTAAATGTTAAAATATCATCATAATTGAACAGTAATGTCATTACAACATTTATTATTTTGCGAATTTATAAATGTAGCCGAAACATTTATAAATAAAATAATAAATGTTCCTGCTACATTTATTTACGGGCGAACGTAACCTTGATATTTGTCAAAAAATGCCTTTCCACAAAAAAGCGCTATACATTTTAAATGTATAGCGCTTTTTTGTGGAATATATTCAACCTTATAAATCAAGGGGTCATATAAGACATTATATATTATTATTAAAAAATATTTTAACAATAATTTCCATATCCTACTTACTCCACCACACAGATGCCATATGAGTATCACTTGAATTGGTGCCAATTTGTACAACAAATTCGCCCGGTTCCCAATCATATTTTAACTGGCTGTTGTAAAATTTTAATTGCCCGGGAGTTATTGCAAATGATACCTCTTTGGCCTCACCCGGCTGCAGGCTTATCTTTTTAAAATTCTTCAACTCTTTTACCGAACGGCTAACAGAAGCTGCAGGATCACTGATGTATAACTGAACTACTTCTTCGCCTGCGTATTTACCGGTATTGGTGACCGTTACGGTGGCGGTTAAGGTTTCATTTCCGTTTAATTTGGTTTTACTTAGTTTAACATCACTGTAACCAAATGTGGTGTAGCTTAAGCCATAACCAAACGGATAAAGCGGATCATTTGAGATATCCAGATAGTTTGATTTAAATTTAGATGGCCCCTTACCATCATAAGGCCTGCCGGTATTTTTGTGGTTATAATAAATAGGGATCTGCCCTACGCTGCGCGGGAAGGTAGCGGTAATTTTACCGGCGGGATTATAATCGCCAAATAAAACATCGGCTATTGCATTGCCGGCTTCGGTGCCGGGTGCCCAAACATCAAGTATGGCGCTGGCATGGTCGTTTTCCCAGGTTAAGGTAATCGGGCGACCGTTAAATAAAACAATAACAAGCGGTTTTCCTGTTTTGGCCAGGGCCTTCAACAGGTTCTTCTGGCTTTCGGGAATATCAATATCAGCCCGGCTTGATGATTCGCCCGACATGCTTTGCGACTCGCCTACTACCGCCACAATTACATCCGATTTTTTTGCAGCTTCAACAGCGTCGGCAATCATTTCATCAACCGGTTTTTTATCCTGGGTTACCATTTGCTGGCCAAAAAAGTTAAGCCTGTTTATAAAGCTAAGGTCATCGGTAATGTTTGATCCTTTTGCGTAGTTGATTGTCACATTATTGCCTGCCACGTTTTTAATACCCTGCATCACACTAATTGATTTTTCCCATTCGCCGGCCACTACCCAGGTGCCCAGCATATCGCGCTGGTTATCGGCCAGCGGACCAACCAATGCAATACTCCCTCCTTTTTTAAGCGGCAGGGTTTGCGCATCGTTCTTTAATAATACAAATGAATGTTTAGAAATATTACGGGCAATACTGCGGTTTCCGGGCGTTAACACATCGGTGGCTTCCCTTGCCGGGTTAATAGATTTATAGGCATTATCAAACAGGCCCAATTTGTATTTTGCCTCAAGCACACGACGGCAGGCCAGATCAATATCCGCCTGGCTTATTTTACCCTCTTTTAACGATTTTTTAAGCGTTGTTAAAAAGCCTTCGCCAACCATATCCATATCCAGTCCGGCTTTTAGTRCCAGTGCCGATACCGTTTGCAAATCACCAAGGCCATGGGCTTCCATTTCGTTAACAGCCGTATAATCTGATACTACAAAACCTTTAAAACCCCATTGCTTACGCAGTAAATCGGTTAATAGCCATTGGTTGCCCGTGGCAGGTATACCATCAATAGTATTAAATGAGCTCATGAAACTGCCTGCGCCTGCATCAACAGCAGCCTTATAAGGAGGCAGGTAATCCTGGTACATTTTAATGCGGCTCATATCAACCGTATTGTATTCTCTACCGGCTTCGGCCCCGCCATATAATGCGAAGTGTTTTACGCAAGCCATAACCGCATCGGCATTTTTCATGCTACTACCCTGGTAACCCTGTACCATCGCTTTGGCTACCTCTCCTCCGTACCATGGGTCTTCGCCCGATCCTTCGGAGATCCGCCCCCAGCGGGCATCCCTTGCAATATCAACCATTGGCGAAAACACCCAGTTTAGCCCTTCGGCCGTGGCTTCTTTGGCAGCTATCTGGGCTGATTGTTTAATCAAACCCATATCCCAGGTAGCCGACATCCCTAAAGGGATAGGGAAAATGGTACGGTGCCCGTGTATAACATCCAAACCAAATATAAGGGGAATGTGCAGCCTTGATTTTTTAACGGCCACGTCCTGTACTTCTCTCACCTTGTCGGCGTCCCAAATGCCAAATACACCACCAATGGCGCCATTTTTAATTTTGTCTTCAACTCCCTTATTTACCACCGAACCTGTTGTTGCTGCACCGATGGTTACCAGGTTAAGCTGACCAATTTTTTCGTCGGGTGTCATTTTCTTCATCAAGCCACTCACAAAAACATTCATTTTCGTGTCCACGGTTTGGGTTTGGGCCGATACCTTATTAAAAGGCAGCAACACCACGCAAAGCGGAATAACCCTGGCTATAAGTTGAGTTGAAAAATTCTTGTTCATTTTTTTATTTACGTTGTAGGAAGATTAATTAACAGAATTTGATAGGTAAAAGCGCAATATGCCCCTTGTATAACTACTTAATTAAAAATTATCGTTTATAATTGGCTATAATACAGCAACAAACTTATTGTGTATAAAGTACACAATAGTAATTATTATAATTAAATAATCAAACTATTTTTGTAGAATAGCGCAAATGTTAAGCAAACAAGAACTAATTGAGTACTGTAACGAGGCCCGTAAAACCTACCTTGAGCATATTTCTATAGACTGCGTGGTTTTTGGTTTTCACGAAGGGCAAATGAAAGTGCTGCTGTTAAAAAACCATAACGAGGAAAAATGGTACCTGCCCGGCGGCTTTGTGCTTAAGCGCGAACCTATTGAAATGGCGGCCAACCGCATACTACATGAACGCACCGGCCTTGATGAGATCTTTTTGCAGCAGTTTCATGTTTTTGGTGACCCGGACAGGTCAAAGGTGCACAATGAGATGTATGCCGATATGTTGCCGCCCGAGCAAAACTG